>JAZTXY010000057.1:0-4295 GCA_045636665.1 Eubacteriales bacterium | reverse complement strand
AAGGGTGTCTTCGGTAGTGGGGAGAGTTTGCCAGAAACCGTTGTCGGGAGTAACTTCGGTCCAACCGTCGTTCTTCCAACCGTTGTCGGTAAGGTCGCCGTCAACTGCGATTTCTTCTTTAACAATGGTAGAACCGCCGGTGGAAGCTTTGCCTTCATAACCGTAAACTTCGAGTTCGTCGATGAAGAGCCAGTAGCCGGAGAGTTCCATTGCGATACGAGCGTAACGGCCGGTAGCAACCTTTTCGGGAATTACTTCAACCCATTCGATTGCAGCGGTGCCTTCTTTAGCGGTAACTTCGGTCTTGCCAACTTCGGTGAAGGTTTCGCCGTCATCGGAAACGAGGAGTGCAACGCTCTTGGGAGCGACGATGCCGCTGTAGTCAGAGCCAACGTATACGTTAACACGTGCAGAGGTGAAGGTGTGTTCGGTACCGAAATCAACGGTAGGAACTGCAACGCCGTTAGGAGCGTTGGGAGTCTTGTCGGAATCTGCATTGTACCAGTAGCCGAACCACTGACCAGCAGTCCACTTGATGCCTGCAGCGAAATCGCCGGTTTCAGCAACGCCGTCGGTGAGGTCGGTGTCGATCCACATGGTGGTGATGTCAGCTGCAACATTTTCCTGATTTGCAACATCCTTGCCGGAGGTAAGGAGTACGGATTCGGGAACAACGTTATCAGCGGGAGCGTCTTGTACGGTTACGGTACCGTTATCAACGGTGCCTGCAGCGAGGTCGATACCTGCGAGGGTAACCTTGTCGCCTGCCTTGAGTGCCAAAGCTGCGAGCTTGGATTCCCAGTTAGTGCCGTTGGGGTTCGAGTAAGCAGAGTGAGCGATAAGGCAGATATTGCCATCGTTGAAGTTGATGCCTGCTTCAAGACCCTTTGCAGCAGATTGAGGATTTTCGGTAACGAGAACTACTTCGTAAACGTTAGCGTCGGAAGTAGGAGCGAGAAGTACGCTTACTGCCCAGTTGGGGTTTGCGGTGTTGTAAGCTGCTTCAGTGGTGATAACAGTGCAATCTTCACCCGTGATGGTGCCGTTTACGGATGCGATGTCGAACACGTAGCCGTAAGCGTTATCGAAGATGAAGTTTTCGCCGTCTTGCGTATGGTTGTCTTCCCAAGTGAGTGCTGTAGCAGGAACTGCGAGAACAGCAGCAACGAGAAGAGCAGAGAGAAGGATTGCGAGGAATTTCTTCATTGTTTTTGCCTTTCTTTAAAAATATTTGGAATATCTCCATCTTATTAAGAAGTATACCATATATAATAATTCGTGTCAATATTTTTTGAGGTTGTTTATAACATTTTATATGACGAATTTTTGCCGTTTAGCAGCAAAAAAATTAAAAACAAAGGAGCGTTTGCCACGCTCCTTAAATTTGATTTATTATTTGTGATAAAGCGAATAATTATACCGTTCTTTTTCGCAAATTCCGCCGACGGTTTTTATCGCCTGCCAGATGAACAGTCCCGAAAGAACGAGCTTGAAGCCCGAAATCGTGGGGAAAAGGTAGGGAATCGCAAAGCCGATTGCCCAAAGCAGAGTTACCGCGCAGTGGCAAAACCACATAAATCCGGTGAAAAGCTCGCCCGTGCCAAGCTCGCTTGAAAGCTTTTTCAAATCCGCGATAAAGCCGCGCATCGCAAAAAGCGATACCGTGGCAGTCGCTATTGCCAAAACCGCGCCGACGAGGACGATCCAAAGCTCGGTCGCATAGATAACTATCGCGCCGTAGGGAGTGAATACCGCACGGAAGATTTCGGTTATCAGTAACAGTAAAAACGCAGGAATTGCAAGGGTTTTAGTGTTTTTGAAATCGGATATGCCACGGAGCGCAAGGGTTGAAATAAACAATATCAGAAACATTGCGGACGCAGGTAAAACACGGGTTCCGTCGAAGGTGATGTCGAGTGAAAAGATGACCGCGAAGTAAACGAAATATGCCGCCGCTTGAAGCTTCTTCGGACGTGTTTTTTCGGGCTTTGAGGTATATTCGCTTGAATAAATTTCGTCGATTTTTTTGCCGCATTCCTTATCCAACGAGGAAAACAGCCTTCTGACCGAAACAAACCAAGCAACCGACACGCCCAAGGCGATAAGCGAGAGAAGGATAACGAGCAGGGGCTTTGCCGCGACGATCGCGTTTATTGCATCGTAGGTTTCGAAATCGAGCTCGAGATTCAATTGAAGCTCAAATATCGAAATCAGTTCGGGCAAAAGCGATGCGCCTATTCGTATGAAAAAGGCGAGATAGGATAAAAACGCGGCGCCGTCACAATTTTCGACCGTTTTTTGGCAATTGTTTCGCATTGCAAAATAGGAAATGCCCGTGAAAAGCTTTTTGAAAAATATGACGTAAATAATGCCTTGCGCTATCGAAAATGCCGTTACCGCAAGCATACGGTTCGAGCCGATTTCGGTCAAAAATACCGACCGCATAAGCAAAAGGTGGATTGCTTCTACACCGAAAAGATAGAGAAGCACTTTTTTTGCTTCTTCAACGGAGCTGTCGAAATACGAAAGCTGGGTAAGTCCGAAAAACAAAAGCGCGCAACCGAAAACGTCGGGCAGGATATCGAGCCCTGCGGGTACGGGATTCACAAAGAATAAAAACCCGAGAATGATAAGTATTTTGCTTCTTTTGGAAACGCTTATTTCTTTTGCGCTCATTTTTGAAATCCTGCTCCTTTCGGTTGAAATTGCTTATTTTTTACTGTTTCTGCGGTTGAGCTTTTCCTGCCTTGCCGCCTTTTTTTCTTCCATTTTTTTGATCGCTTCGTTTCGTTCCTTTTCAAGCTGCTGCTTGTCTTTTTCATATTGCTTTTCGCTTGTGATAAGCACAAAGCAGGTGTGGAGGAACAAAATGTTTGCAATAATAATAACGTATTGCAAAATGAACTGAATCGAGGTTACCGTGTCGCCGAACGCGCCGAGTACGCCGAATATGTTCATAAGCCCTACCGCGAGCGAAAGCGCGATAAACGCAACCGTAAGCACCATTCTGTTTCGCGCGGTGCGTTCAAGCTTAGGCGCGTTGCACTCTCTTGCAATATTTATTACCGCGGTAAGCCAAAAATATGACATCAACATCCACGCGAAGAGGTGAACGATATAGGTCGCCGTGTTCAGCGTGGGGATTTCGATTACGTCGAAAACGCCGACAACGGTCAAAAGCTGTATTATGCCTCTCGGCAGTAAAAACAGTGCGGATACAGCCGCTTTCATAAAGCTTTTTTCCAAACGCGATGCAAGGAAAAAGCCGTAAGCCAACAACGGAGCGGCAAGGACACCGCCGCCCATTTCATACATGAGGAAGCAGCAGTATCCCAATAAAGCTATACCAAATCCCATTTTTTGTTATTTATTGCGGAATTGCGTTAAACAATCCGCGCCTTTCAATTTATTTGTCCGAGCCCATACAGCACTTTTTGTATTTTTTGCCGCTTCCGCAGGGACACGGATCGTTAGGTCCTGCCTTTTCAACCTTTTTCACGGGTGTGGGCTTAACCTTCTTTCCGTCGGTTTGCATACTCGCACTGCCGTTGAGCACCTGTTGACGCTCGGTGCTTGCGTTGCGCGGTCTTGCGGAAAGAATCATTCTGACTGTGCCCGAACGGATTTCCGAAATCATTTCCTCGAACATAGTGCCGCCCTGAATTTTATATTCAACAACGGGGTTACGTTGCGCATAAGCGTTAAGACCGACACTGCCCTTAAGGTCATCCATTGCGTCGATATGCTCTACCCAACGGGAATCTACGTTGCGGAGAAGGATTGCGCGTTCAACCTCGCGGAATATTTCGGGGGTGAACAGCTCTTCTTGCTTTTGGAGCAATTCCTGTGCACGGTCGGAAAGCACCTTGCAAACGTCGGAGATTTGCAAATCGCCAAGCTCGGCTTGGTTGTAATGGAAATCCTCGTCGGTGGAAAGCAAGCCCTTGAAGGCGTTGCGCATTCCGTCGAAATCCCATTCGTCGGCAACTTCGGACTGTGCAAAGGTCGAAACCGTTTCTTCGATATAATCGTCGACCATTTTGCTTATCTTGCCCGAAATATCATCGCCGTCGAGCACTGCGCGGCGTTCCTTGTAAATGATTTCACGCTGAAGGTTGATAACGTCATCGTATTGAAGCACGTTCTTTCTGCGCTCGAAGTTGGTTCCTTCAATGCGCTTTTGCGCGCTTTCGATCGAGTTGGAAAGTATTGCCGCGTCGATAGGTTGGTCTTCGGGCATCTTGAGTGCTTCAACGACCGCCAAAATTCTGTCCGCGCCGAAAAGACGCATAAGG
>JAZTXY010000056.1:0-5387 GCA_045636665.1 Eubacteriales bacterium | reverse complement strand
ATATTTTGAAGTTCAAGGCACAGAAACTGGCAGAGGAATACGCCACACTCAAAGAAAAGTTCCAAGGTAGTGGTTTGAAACTGTCGGCAGAGATGGCACAATACATTGTCCGCACGGGGCAAAAGGAACAGTTCGCAGAATATCAGCGAAGCATTAACCACCAACAGGGCGAGGAAAGGTTGTGAGAGAATGAGCAATGATAAAATAGACCTTACGGACTTTAACGAATTACTGTCCTTGCAGCCCCCTCCCACGGTGCAGGCAGATACCGCCGAACCTACACCAAAACCCACACCGAAAGAAATTGCCCAGCAAAAAGCAATTTTGAAGGTATATCGCAAATACCAACAACGAGAATACGAACGCATGAGGCACCCAGAGCAGTTTCCTCCCGACTACTTTTTTAGTGCCTTGGCTGAGTTGATTCTCGGTGATTGAAAAATTCACATTCTTCTGATATAATACTGTCCTATAAACATGTATTGTGGGGTGGTTAAAGTGAAGTTGATTTTTGTCCGACACGGAAAAGATGATGATAGATATCGTGGTGGTTGGAGCACGTTGGACTTAATTCCCGAGGGAGTGGAGCAGGCGAAGCAACTTGCAAAACACCTTAAAGATAACAACCATACCTACCAAATTACACATATTGTTTCAAGCGACTTGACTAGAGCTCTAACCACAGCAAACATCATATCTTGTGAATTAGGTTTACCTATCCAAAAGGAATTTCAGATAAGGGAAACAAATAATGGAGATTTAGCAGGAATGCTAAACACTACCGCTCTCGAGCAATATCCAGGGTTGTTTTTTAGTTCATTGAACATGGATGAGGCTTATCCCAACGGGGAAAGTCCTAACGACTTCTATATACGAATAAGGAAGTGGTTTTCGGAGTTATCTTCCAATTGCCATAAAGCAAAAGGTAATATTTTGATTGTTACACACAGCGGTGTGATTAATGTTGTATATCATTTGGTAAAGGGAATTGAATGGAACAACAAAGGTAGTGCATTCAAAACAGGTAATTGTAGCGTTCATGTCTTGAACACAGATACAATGGAGTTTGAGATAGAAAATAAAATAGACTTTTTGACAACTTAATTAGTTGATAGATTCCAATTTGTGGAGGTGTAATTCAAATGGATATTTCTTTCAAATCAGGCAATGAGAAATTTAACTACAGAGTGTGTGCGATAATGATTTCCGAGGGTAAAATCTTAGCAATGCACGATGAACGGTCACCGTACTACTATTTGCCTGGCGGCAGAGTTGAAATTGGTGAAACGGCAGAAAATGCCGTCATTAGAGAGGTTCAAGAAGAATTAGGAATTACACCCAAGATTATCCGCCCACTTTGGTTGAATCAAGCATTCTTTACGGAAGATGTTGATAATCTCCATTACCACGAACTGTGCATCTATTTCTTAATGGATATAGCAGACACAGATTTACTGACAAAGGGCACAAAATTCACTGCAAACGAAGGTAATCGTACACATACTTTCGAATGGTTAACATTTGACAGATTAAAGGATGAATACTTTTATCCGTTGTTCTTGAAAAAGGATATTTTCAATCTTCCTGATATATTTACCATTCGTACAGAAATTGAGTGACTGAATAAATTCCAAGTATAACGAACAGAAAGCAGGGATATATGCCCTGCTTTTTCTTTTTTGGATAATAAGGGTAAAGGGGTAAAACCTAAATAAGCCTTATATATCAACGAAAAACCGCCGTTGAGGGCTTGTCCAACGGCGGGGTATGAAGGGGTAAAAGGGGTAAGTCTTTCGCCACCTCACATAATGCACAATAATTATCCTCTATACCGACGTCGGTAAGGATGCCGATTGCCTCGTTATAGGGCATCGTGTAGCGTTGGGAAAGGTAGCGCATTGCCGCGCCGAGCTCACCGTCGGGGCCGCCAAATTGGGTGATGATAAGCTTTGCAAGCTTGGGGTTGGGGTTTTTTATATTAACGGGATATTGAAGTTTTTTCTCATAGCTCCACATAGGTCAGTCCTCCTTGTTTTGCCAAGGCCATGCGCCCTTGACCCAGTTCCAATCATTTCCGCCTGCGGATTGGACGGTGATCGGACCGTAAAGGCCCTCGTACTGCGCGACCGCCTCGTTTTTCGCCTTGATTGCCTTGGAATAACGGCTAAGCGCCTGCTTGTTGTTGGGGTGGCAGTCGAGATAAAGCGCACATTCGTGTGCGGTAAAGGCGTACATCTGGATTTTTCTCATAAGTGTTTCTTTGCGGTTGTCGTTCATTTCAAATTACCTCTCTTTCCGCCGTAAAAGGGCAAATCGAGCTCCTCGAAAAGCGTACCGCGAGTTAGCGCCTTTTCCTCGTCGTAAAGTCGTTCGAAGCGTTGATAGGGAACGTACATCATCGCAAGCGATACCTTTGCCGGAAAAGTGCTTTCGGGCATAATTTCGGGCATTTCGGGAGCTTGGTCCATACAAAAAAGCCCGTATTCATTCGGTTTCATAAATCTTTCCTTCCTTTTTGTTTTGCGTTTTGCACGCGTTGATTAAAGGCGCAAAAATGCCTTTCGTTTAAAGTTTATGAGCCTTCGTTAAAAATCGACACAAGGTAAACAAACTGTAAACAATGGCGGATTTCTCTTTACAAACCAACGCCTTTTATTTATAATACAAGCAACAAAAGGCAGAAATGGAGGGATTTTCGGTGCGTTCAAAGACAAAGCTTGTTTCTTTGGTTGCGCTTGTTTCGTTTGCGATGGCGGTTATCAGAACGGTCATTATTCAATACGATATGGAAAAAAACGGCATTGAAAACGAAACCTATTATCTCCCCGACAATACCGAGGTAATCGTTTTTACCGTTGCGGCAGTGGTTTTTGCAATCCTTTTCGTGTTGTGCGCGGTCTTTTTCGGACGTAAGCACAGCGTAACGCTTTGCCGTTCCTACGGCGCGGCGCCCGCCGGCTCGCTCACACTTGCGTTTGCGCTTATCGGCGCGGCGGCTGTTTATATCGCTTCAATCGTGCGCTACGGCAGGGAATCGGTCACCGTTATCGGCATTTTGATTCTCGTTACAACGCTGCTTTCCGCAATAAAGTTTATCATTTCGGGCATCCGTTACGATAAAACGCTTAAAAACAACTATCACGCGCTTGCGGCGATAGCTCCTATCGCGCTTTGTATGCTCCGATTGCTCGGCGATTTTATCCGCTCCTCAGCGGCACCGCTTGCGTCGTCGGGCGCATACCATATCGTCGGATTGAGCGCGGCACTCGTTTATTTCCTGACCGAGGGCAAATCCTACGTTATCAAAACCTCGGGCGCGATTTATTATTCGTTTGGCTATCTTTCGGTATTTTTCCTTTTGATTTATTCCGTACCGAACCTGTTTATGCACTGCTTCGGATTTTTTGAGTTTGATTATTACGCCGCTTATTCCGTGGTGGATATCGGACTTGCGGTTTATATCCTCACACGTCTTTCGTCGGCAAAGCTTGATGAAGCTTGTGACGAAAAATGCGAGGAGCCCGAAAACGTTACCGTTGCTTAATTAAAAAAATCAAGGTCTTCCGTCACCTCGGAAGACCTTTTTTTATTTTAACATTTCGTCCAAATCGTAAAGTATGTCGTTTTTGTTTTCCAGACCGAGAGATAGGCGGAAAAGTCGGTTCGTAATGCCCAATTTCTCGCGCATTTCTTGGGGGATGGATGCGTGTGTTTGCGTTAGCGGATAGGTAATAAGCGAACGGAAGCCGCCAAGACTTTCGGCGAATTTTATTATTTTTCCGCCCCTTAAAAGCCTTTCGACAAGCGAAGCGTCGTTGACGGTAAAGGAAACGACACCGCCGAAGCCGTCGGCTTGAGATTTGCAAAGCGAATGACCGCAATGACTTGACAAGCCGGGGTAGATGACCCGTTCGATTTTCGGGTGCGATTGCAAAAATTCCGCCGCCGCAAATGCGTTTTCTTGGTGCCGTTGCATCCTTAAAGGGAGGGTACGCACACCGCGAAGAACAAGCCAAGCGTCAAAGGGCGAAAGCGCGTTGCCGAGCGTCGCCGAAGCAAACGATATGTGCGAAGCGATTTCGTCGCTTGAGGTAATAACCGCGCCTGCGACGGTATCGTGATGCCCCGAAATATATTTCGTTGCCGAATGGATAACGATATCCGCGCCGAGCTTAAGCGGATTTTGAAAAATCGGAGTCAAAAAGGTGTTGTCGACGGCAAAAACGGCGCCTTTTTCACGGCAAAGCAGTGCGATTTTTTTCAAATCGGCAATCTTCATCATCGGGTTTGTCGGCGATTCGGCAAGCACCATCCTCACGCCGTTGCCCATTTTTTCTTCAAGCCCGTCAACGCTTTGCATATCGCAAAATTCAAAGGAAATGCCGTAATTCCCGAAAATTTTTGCCGAAATGCGGTAAGTACCGCCGTAAAGGTCGTCGGAAAGCAAAACGCGGTCGCCCTGCTTCAGCAGTGAAAACACGGCGTTCACCGCCGCAAGCCCCGACGAAAAGGCAAAGGCGTGACTGCCGTTTTCGAGCCGAGCAAGATTTTTTTGAAGCGCGTCACGCGTTGGGTTTGAAAGCCGTGAATAGGAATATTCGTTGCCGCCGCCAAAGGTCGAAGTTTGGAATATCGGCGGAGAAACCGAATCGAAGGGGTAGATTTCGCCCTCTCCGATAATCGAAAGCGTATCTTTTTCAAGCATAATTCATCACCTTGTAAAGAATATGCCCGAAATTCGGTGTTCGTTCATAAAAAATAAACAAAATATCCTACAAAGTCAAACCTTTTTTCTTGACATAGAGCACAATTAATGTTATTATTATCGTGTATGACTATAGTAAAACTATAAGTATAAGTATCGCTATCGAAACGGAGGTGACGGCGCTGGGACGCGTTATATTCGTAACCGGCTTTAAGGGCGGCGTGGGAAAGACCACGGTTTCGGCAAATATTGCCGCAACGCTGCACGCATTGGGCAACCGAGTGCTCGTTATCGACGGGGATTTCGGTATGCGATGTATGGATATGGTGCTCGGCGTTGAAAACGAAACGCTTTTTGATTGCAGTGACGTGCTCTTTAACCGTTGCTCGCCTGCGGCGGCAATGTGCCACGTTAAAGGAATGACGGGACTTGCCTTTATTCCCGCGCCGATGAATCTTTCGGACGAAAAAATCAAAAAAAGCGCTTATGCCGACCTTATCAAGGAGGTTCGGGAGGAATTTGATTATATCATAATCGATTCCTGCGCCGAAATGACCGATTATTATATGTCGTTTGCCGCAACTGCCGACGAGGCGATAATCGTCACACTGCACCAATCGACCTCGGTGCGCGCCGCGGAAAAAACGGCGGCACGGCTTTCCGCAATGGGCATAAAGAGTCA
>JAZTXY010000055.1:0-3216 GCA_045636665.1 Eubacteriales bacterium | reverse complement strand
TAAAGTCAACGTGACCGGGGGTATCTATAATGTTTATTCTGTGACCTTTGCACTGACAAGTCGTTGCAGCGGATGTTATTGTTATGCCACGCTCCTGTTCCTGCACCATCCAGTCCATCGTTGCGGAACCTTCGTGGGTTTCGCCGATTTTATGGGTTTTACCTGTGTAATACTGGATTCTTTCAGTGGTGGTCGTCTTACCCGCGTCTATATGAGCCATAATACCGATATTACGGGTAAGCTCAAGCGGAGTTGTTCTGGCCATATAATTTTCTCCTTAATAAATCGCGTAAAAATACGTGACGCGGATTACCAACGATAATGTGCGAAAGCTTTGTTAGCTTCTGCCATTTTATGAGTATCTTCCTTCTTCTTAACTGCACCGCCGGTACCGTTAACGGCATCGAGGATTTCTGCAGCAAGGCGTTCGCTCATCTTGCGGTCGCTTCTGGATCTCGAATAGGTGATGAGCCATCTGAGACCGAGAGTTTGACGTCTGTCTTCACGAACGGGCATAGGAACTTGGTAGTTGGAACCGCCTCTGCGCACTGCTTTAACTTCGAGTTCGGGCATAATGTTTTCAAGAGCCTTCTTGAACTGTTCAAGAGGATTGTTGCCGGACTTCTGTTCGATAATTGCAAATGCATCATAGACGATCTTCTGGGCGATGGATTTCTTGCCGTCGTACATAATGTTGTTGATCAACTTAGTAACGAGCTGGGAATTATACATCGGATCCGGAAGAACTTCTCTTTTAAAACCATGTACTCTTCTGGGCACTTTACTTCCCTCCTTCATAGAGATAGCGTTTTACGCTTCAATGAATTCACAGGTACTCGAAAATTTTATTTCCGTTAGTGCCGATATCTATATGAATTTCTTCGTATCAGCACGAGGAAAACGAAATTGTCGTTCCTGAATTAAAAACCTAATGAAAAATTATTTCTTAGGTCTCTTTGCGCCGTACTTGGAGCGAGACTGGTTTCTGTTTGCAACGCCCTGGGTATCAAGCTTACCACGAACGATATGGTAACGTACACCGGGGAGGTCCTTAACTCTGCCGCCTCTGATAAGAACAACCGAGTGTTCCTGCAGATTGTGGCCGATACCGGGAATGTAAGCGGTAACTTCAAGACCGTTGGTGAGTCTTACTCTTGCGATCTTTCTCTGAGCGGAGTTCGGCTTCTTAGGGGTCTTAATAGCCACCTTAGTGCAAACGCCTCTCTTCTGAGGGCTGGCAATTTCAACTGCAACTTTCTTGATCGAGTTGGTGCTTCTCTGGAGCGCGGGAGACTTGGATTTGTAGGTCTTGTCCTGTCTGCCGTTTTTTACCAATTGGTTGAATGTAGGCATCTTTTTCTCCTTTCCTCAAAATTTTACAACATTTTGATTATATTATATTCAAAAAATATTGTCAATAGTTTTTTCGCTCATTTTTCGCCGATTCCGCTTGATTTTCAAGCGTTTTTTTAGCAATTTTAACATAGAACGGCTCTATTTTTCAGCGCGTTATTACGTTAACCGATTATTCAATTTCCGTGATAACCGAAGTCGGAACCTCAACCTTTACCATTGCGGCAAGGTCGTCCGACGTGTGCGTTACGTCCAAAATGACATTCGGGTGACCACTAAGCTCGCGCTTGACGCCGTCGGTAAAAAACACATCGGCATCGCTTGCGAGATAAACCTTAACGGCTTTTCCGCGTCTTACAAGCTTTACGAACTGGTTATAGCCCGCTATTCTTCGTCGCGGGCCGATACTGTCGCTCATTTTTGATTTTTTCCTTTCAGAATCGGGGCTTTATCGTTGTTGCCCCATGTTTCGACGGGCGTGTAATTTTCTTACACGCCCGACGTTGGTTTGTTTGATTGTCCTTAACCGTTATTATTCGGCGTCGTAAACACCTTCGGTAGGTGCGTCACCGGTGTCAACGGCTGTTTCGCGATACATCTTCATACCCGTACCTGCAGGAATGAGTTTACCGATAAGCACGTTTTCCTTCAAGCCGAGAAGAGGATCCTTCTTACCCTTGATAGCCGCTTCCGCAAGAACCTTTGTGGTTTCCTGGAAGGATGCTGCAGAAAGGAAGGATTCGGTAGAAAGCGACGCCTTGGTGATACCGAGGAGCTGGTTGGTGCCTTCTGCGGGAATCTTTTGAGGCACTTCGGGATGTTCTGCGTTGAATTCCTCAACCGCCTTGTTTGCGGCATAGAATTCCGAAACGTCAACGAGAGAGCCAACGAGAAGATCGGTATCGCCGCAAGAATCGATCTTGATCTTGCGAGTCATCTGACGTGCGATAACCTCGATATGCTTGTCGGCAATTTCAACCGCCTGCAAACGGTATACGCGCTGAATTTCCTTGATGATATAATCGTAAACAGCATCGAGGCCGTTTATGCGGAGAATATCTGCGGGACATTCGGTACCGTCGGTAAGCTTCTGGCATCTCTTGACCTGCGCGCCGTCTTCAACGGCAACCTTGGTAAGGAGAGGAACGCCGGTTGCTTTTTCTTCGCCGGTTTCGTCGTTGCGAACGATAAGCTGCTTGGTCTTCTTGCTTTCTTCAATACGGAAGGTACCGTCGAATTCGGCAAGGATAGCAGTCTTTTTGGGTTTTCTTGCTTCAAAGATTTCTTCAACTCTGGGAAGACCCTGGGTAATATCGCCACCTGCGACACCGCCCGAGTGGAAGGTTCTCATGGTAAGCTGTGTACCGGGTTCACCGATCGACTGTGCTGCGATAATACCAACAGCTTCGCCGAGGTTTACGGGCTTGCCGGTTGTCATATCCGCACCGTAGCAGTGTACGCAGACACCGTGCTTAGCGCGGCAGTTAATGATCGAACGGATCTGAACGCGTTCGATTCCCGCATCGGAAATCTTTCTTGCGATAGATTCGGTGATCATCTGGTCGTTTTCAATAATAACTTCGCCGGTTGCGGGGTTAACAACGTCGCCGATGGTGAAGCGTCCCACAAGACGGTCTTCAAACGGTTCGATAACCGCTTCCTTGACGCCGGGAAGAACGTCGACGATACGGCTTACCCAAAGACCTACGGTATCGCCGCAGTTTTCTTCGCGGATATCGGATACCCATATACCCTTTTCGGAACCGCAGTCATGTTCACGTATAATAACTTCCTGGGAAACGTCAACAAGTCGTCTTGTAAGATAACCGGAGTCAGCCGTTCTCAGAGCCGTATCGGCAAGAC
>JAZTXY010000054.1:0-3410 GCA_045636665.1 Eubacteriales bacterium | reverse complement strand
CCCAAAAACGATTCTGTCAAACGCCGAAAATACAATTGTAAGATTTGCCCCAAACCGCCGTTTCCCTTGAAAATAAAGGCATTTTCGCCATTTCGATATACATACGAACGAATGTTTGTTGACATAATTATTAAAAATTCTTACAAGCAACATACAATTCGACACAGAAAAAAGTCGAAAACCCTTGCAATATAAGGTTTTTTGCTTTTGGCAAAATGACGAAAACACCTTCGTAATTATTTTTCGTTGCCCGTTTGCGCTATTGCATTTTATGGAGCGTTAATATATAATAATCCCATACAAGAGGCGGAAATAGGAGCAAAAAGGGTTAAAATCCCACACAAATGACACAAAAACGCTTCGGAAAGGGGAAAAACGATGTTCTACGGTGAATATAAACACACAATCGATGCAAAAGGGCGTCTTTTTATCCCCGCAAAGCTTCGTGATAAGCTGGGTGAAAGCTTTATCCTTTCCCGTGGGTTCGATAAATGCGTTTGCGTTTATCCCGAGGATGAATGGGAGCGCTTTACCGCCAAGATTGAAGAGCTTCCGTTTGCAAAGGAACGTCGCGTACGCCGTTATTTCTATGCTTATTCCGAGGACGGCTCGATCGACGCGCAGGGCAGAGTAACCGTCAACAAGGATTTCCGTGAATTCGCAAATCTCGAAAAGGACGTTGTGATAATCGGCAACCGCAATCATTTTGAAATCTGGTCTGCATCTGCTTGGGAAGAAGAAAAGAACGCATTTGACAACGAAGATATAACCAACGAACTTATAGAATTAGGTTTCTGATATGGAATTTTCACACATTTCGGTTTTGCTTTATGAAACGGTTGACTCGTTAAACGTCAAGCCCAACGGAATATACATCGATTGCACGTTAGGCGGTGCGGGACACACCTCGCTGATTCTTTCGCGACTTGGCAAGGACGGCAGAGTGATCGGCATCGACCGCGACGACGATGCGTTGCAAAACGCGCGTGAAAAAATAAACGACGAGCGCCTTATAACCGTTAAGGAAAATTTTGAAAATATCGAAAATGCCGTTAAGATTGCGGGCTTTGAACGTGTAGACGGAATAATAATGGACCTTGGCGTTTCATCGCATCAGCTCGATGTGGCGGAAAGAGGCTTTTCGTACATCAAGGATGCGCCGCTTGATATGAGAATGGATCAAACGGCTCCGCTTACCGCTTACGACGTGGTGAACGGATATTCCGAACGCGATCTTGTAAGAATATTACGCGATTACGGCGAAGAAAAGTTTGCGTCTAAAATAGCCGCTAAAATATGCGCTAAACGATCTGAAAGCCCGATTAAAAACACTCTCGAGCTTGCCGAAATAATAGCGTCGGCAATTCCGTCAAAGTTCCGCTTTGAGGGTGGCAACCCTGCAAAGCGAAGCTTTCAGGCAATAAGAATCGAAGTAAACGGTGAATTGGATTGTATCCCGAAGGCAATCGAGGAGGGAAGCAAGCTTTTAAACGTCGGCGGAAGAATGTCGATAATCAGCTTCCATTCGCTCGAAGACCGACTTGTAAAAAACGGATTCCAAAAGCTTGAACGCCCCTGTACCTGCCCGTCGGATTTCCCGATTTGTGTATGCGGCAAAAAGCAGGAAGTAAAGATAATCACTAAAAAACCGATATTACCCTCGGAAGAGGAATTAGAATATAATTCAAGATCGCACAGCGCAAAGCTGCGCGTGTGTGAGAAAGTATAAGAAAGGTGCAAGAAAATGCAGGAAATGAGAACGAATTCGAATTCTACGTCTGTAACAACGCGAAAAAAGGTAAATTCAGGCGAAGCTGCTGTTAAAAAGTCGGTAACAGTTGCAAACGGTAAGAAAAAAGCGAAGAATGTCAAACGCGCATCGAATCTCCACGCAGTTCGCGCACCCCGTATCGTAAACGTAAAGAAAAAGGATAAAGCGCCGTTTCCTTGGTCTATGGTTTTTGTTGCGCTGATTCTTACCGGTATGTTCCTTTTTATGATGATGAATTATGCCGAGGTTGATAAATACCGTTCTGAAATTAACGATATCAACAACAAGATTACCGCAATGGAAAAAACACAGGATGAGCTTGAGGTAACCTACAGCAACAAATACAACATCGGTGAAATCGAAAAGTACGCAAGAGAAGAATTGGGTATGACCAATATCGAGGGTGAATATCACATCATCACTCCCGAGCACGAAGATAAAACCGAAATGCAAAACTATGATGACGGTGAAGAAGGCGGTTTCGGTTTCCTCCTTACCGGTCTTGGCGAAGTAATAAGCGATTTTCTTGGCTCTGACGATTAAAATTTCGGGAAATCACTATACTTTTTAAAAAAGTTGTGATAAAATGAAGATAGGATTTTCGGCATTAAATCGTAAATTCGAAATATATTTATACAAAGGGTAACGAGTAAATTCTCTTTACCCGTTTGTCATATCAAAAGGGGTATTTTTATATGTCGGGCGCAACCAAAAAATTCACACCTTCGGGCAGCGGACGCACTGCGGCGGCTCGCGGACGGGTAGCTTTAATAGTAATTCTCGTTTGTATGGTGATGGTGTGCGTCCGTTTTGCATATCTTCAATTGTTCGACCCGAACGACTACCGCACCTCTGCGCTCGACCAATATACCAACTCGGTAACAATTCCCGCAAAGCGCGGTTCTATCTATGCTAATGACGGCACAACAGAGCTTGCGGTCAGCGCAACGGTTTATAACTGCTTTATCTCGCCTTACGATATCGGTAAATTTGCCGATGACAGCAAGGAAACAAGCGAACCGATAGAACGCGAAGCATTGCTTAACAAAATCGCCGACGGAATGTCGACAATACTTTCGGTTGACCGCAGTGAAATTATAACCAAGGGCAATCGCACAAATTCAAAATATCAGGTAATCAAAAAATTCCTTACCGAAACCGAAGAAGCGGCTATCCGCACCTTTATCAGCGAAAATAAGCTCGCAACGATAATCCATCTCGAGGAAACCACAAAGCGCTATTACCGTTACGGAAGCTTTGCCGCGCACGTTCTCGGCTTTACGGGCTCGGATAACCAAGGCCTTGCAGGCTTGGAATCGACCTATAACGAATACCTTGCAGGTGTAGACGGCAAATCAGTTAAATCCTCCGATGCTTACGGCAACGAGCTTGATTCGGGTGTCGGTTCGACTTATATCCCTGCAACAAACGGCTTGAACGTCGTTACAACGATTGACTGGACGATTCAAAACGCTGTTGAAAAATACATTCAACAAGCATACGAAGACCATAAACCCAACGGAAAGATTGAATGTATCGTTATGGATGTCAACAACGGCGAGCTTTTGGCATCTGCAATCTATCCCAGCTTTGACCTTAACAACTACAATACACTCTCGCCCATATATCAGCATAAATA
>JAZTXY010000053.1:0-5549 GCA_045636665.1 Eubacteriales bacterium | reverse complement strand
CCCTGCAAACTTTGGCGACTCAGTCTGCTATCAAGGAAAGCAAGTAATTGCTGACTTTATAAAGCAAATTATCCCCACCGAGCAATCGGTGGGGATTTTTGTATCTATTGCAAATATCTATTTTTAATGTTATAGTGATAATAAGAGGTGAACACTATGGAACACTTACCTATAATATTACTTTTTATCGTCGCGATAGTCTTATGCTTCTTGCCAATATTCATACGAAAGTCAAAAGCCACGCCCAAGAATCCAACAGCAAAAAGAATTTCCGAATACGACAGCGAAGGATATAATCGGCAAGGTTACAATGAAGTCGGCAGAAACAGACAAGGCAAATATAATCGCTTTTATAATGTAAAATGCTATAAAACCGATTTATATAGTAAAGAAGGCTTTTTGGATATTCGCAAAAATCCCCTTTACTTAACAAACCACGCAAGAAACCGAATGAAAGAACGCATGGGTATATGTGAATCATATAAAATGGATAAACTTGCTTTTGAGGCCTATCAATTCGGAAAAAGCAAACTACAACTCATGAAATCTGAAAGAGGTATTATTGAAGAAAAAGAACAAGAATACGGCGATAGTGTGATTTTAATTTATCGTGGTTATTGCTATGTGTTTACTGAAAATAACGGATTAAAAACCGTCTACAAAAACGATAGAGTCAAGGTGTAAAGAACATTCCCCTCTTTGCATACTGCATCAAATAATCTTTATAATTACAAAAATAACCCTCTGTCTAAATTTCGGCAGAGGGATTTTTTGTGTGAAATCCTTTATTTTTTAAGCGCAGTGTGATACAATAAATTCGGCAAAAGGATAAATAATGATTTTGCGAGGCAATTAGTATGAACGAAGAATGCTTGATTTGTAAAGCGCCGCTAACATATCTTGACACCGATGAAGCGATGAGATGCGAACTTTGCCATAAAGAGCAAAATAGTAAAACAAGGTGCATAAACGGACATTTCGTATGTGATGAATGTCACACAAGCGGAATGGACGAAATTATTGCGATATGTTTAAACAGCAATTCCGCAAACCCCATTGAGATTATAGAAAAAATGATGTGTATGCCCTCTTGCCATATGCACGGACCCGAACATCACACTATGGTCGGCTCTGCACTTTTAACAGCATATAAAAACGCAGGAGGAAATATAGATTTAAAATCTGCGCTTTATGAAATGCAAAAAAGAGGAAAGCAAGTTCCGGGTGGCGCTTGTGGTTTTTGGGGTGCTTGCGGTGCAGGTGTAAGTACAGGTATGTATGTTTCCATCGCACTAAAATCAACACCTCTTTCGAAAGAGGCTTGGGGACTTTCAAATCAAATGACAGCACGAGCATTGAAAGCAATAGGAGAAAACGGCGGGCCTCGTTGTTGCAAAAGGGATTCTTATCTTGCCATTATTGAAGCGGTCAAATTCACAAATGAGAAGTTAGGCATTAAGATGGAATCAAATCAGATAATCTGCTCACGTTCTCATTTAAATAATCAGTGTATAACGGAAAAATGTCCGTTTTATAAAAAGGAAAAGAAAAAGGTTGCGTTTATCTGTGTTCACAACTCCTGCCGCAGTCAGATTGCGGAAGCGCTTGGAAAACACTTGGCGTCGGATGTGTTTGAATCGTATTCTGCAGGGACAGAAACAAAACCCCAAATCAACCAAGATGCAGTTAGAATTATGAAGGAGCTGTATGGGATTGATATGGAACAAACACAGTATTCGAAATTAATTACCGATATACCAAATCCCGACGTGGCAATTTCAATGGGTTGTAATGTAGGTTGCCCTTTTTTTGGCAGAACATTTGATGATAATTGGGAGCTAACTGACCCCACGGGAAAAACCGATGAGGAATTTAAGAAAATCATCAAAAGGATTGAAGAAAACATTTTAAAACTTAAAGACAAATACGGCAATTAGTTTAAAAAATAATCCTCACCGAGCGATTGGCGGGGATTATCTTTTCTATTGTAAATTTTTGTTTTTAATGCTATAATATAAATGAATTTATAACTGCTTATTTTTTAATTAAATGATTTCATCTCTCAAACGGAGTAACTTTTATGATTTTGAAAGAATTTCGAATAACGCACAGTACGTTAATTGAACATTATCAGTATATCGAGGCGCATCTTGAAGGTATTTATGCCGCAATTTCCGACAAGACATTTTCAGAGGGTATTAAAGATGTCGAAAAAGACAGTCTGAGCGGTGTTGTCCGTGAAATCCTAAAGCTTGAAGAAGAAAAAGGAATTAAGATTTTTACTGCAGACGATTACAAGCAGCTTCGACAAATAATCGACAGACGTAATTTTTGGTGCCATTCTTGTTATTTCGAGCTCTCTTTTGACCGAAAAACAGGAGGTCTTTCAAAAGTAAGGGACGAAAAGAAGCTTTTGACCGATCTGCAAGATGCCGAGCATTGGCGAGAAAAACTTTATAATATAAAAATCGAATTACTCGAGAATAAAATAATATAATTCAAATCACACACTGGTGCAAAATGAAAAAATTATTTGTTTTATTAATATTGTTTTCCATCATACTTTCAAGTTGTCATTTGACAGAAGACGAAAGCGAAAATAATGCTGCGACTACAATCAATCTTTCAGATGAAAAAATAACGGTCAACGGAAATGACATCGCAAATCAAACTTCAAGTGCGGTATATGCGGCAAACGATATTGTTTTCTATCGTGAGGGTAATGATTTTACTTACGGCGAAGGCACAAATGCCGATGATCATTCGCAAAGCGAAGCGGATGCACATACCGTTGTTCATATAACAAAACCAGGTAAATATATTTTAAGCGGCAAGCTTTCAAAGGGTCAGATTGCTGTCGATCTTGGCAAAGACGCAAAAAAAGACGAAAATGCAGTTGTAACGCTTGTTTTTAACGGCGTTGACATCACATGCACAGTCGCACCCGCTGTTATATTTTACAACGTATATGAATGCGGCAATAAAAACGAAAAAAATGCCGACAAAGTCGTCGACACCACAAAAGCAGGCGCAAACGTAATTATCGCCGAGGGCACCACAAATAACGTAAACGGTTCTTACGTTGCAAAGATTTATGAACCCGACAGCGTTGAATTGAACGAAAGTAAAACCGAAGTTGAGGATGCCGACAAGCTTCATAAATACGACGGCGCGTTTTATTCGAAAATGTCGATGAATATATACGGCGGCAAGAGCAACACCGGCATATTAAACATTTATGCAGAAAACGAGGGCATCGGCAGTGAACTGCACCTTACAATTAACAGCGGCATAATTAACATTATTTCCGGCAATGACGGCATCAATACTAACGAAGACAACGTTTCGGTAACTACAGTAAATGGCGGCGAGATTAATATTCTTTGCAACGGCGCTTCCGGCGAAGGTGACGGAATTGATTCAAACGGATGGCTTGTTATAAACGGCGGCACTGTTATTGCGCAAGCCTGCGCTACAAGCGGCGACGCGGGAATCGATTCCGATAAAGGTATCTATATAAACGGCGGTAATGTTGTTGCAACGGGCAATATGCTTGACAGGATTGCAGGAGGCGAACAGACCTATGCAGTGTTCAATTTCAAAACCCGTCAGAACGGTGACAACTTATATTCACTGAAAAACACAAGCGGAACTTCCGTATTTGAATATACGTCAAAGAATGCGTTTAGCTATCTTATTATTTCGGGTGATGAGCTTGTCGAAGGCGATTATACTTTCTGGCAAGGCGAAACTCAGCTTAGCGGTTCAAAAGGCAATAATATGAACGGTATGCCTAACGGAGCAAGACCTGAAATGCCTAACGAACAACCTCCCAAAAAGCCCAATGGTGAAGATAGACCCGAACCGCCAAACGGCGTTGCTCCTCCCGATAATTTCGACGGTAATATGTCGCCAAGCGGCGAAACATCAACAACCTTTTCCATTTTAAAGGGCGGTAATCAATTTACCAACGTCTCCCCTATTGCCGAGTGATAAATATATAAAAGCAATCACCCTGCCGATTGGCAGGGTGATTTGTATATTCATTAAATTTTAAATGCCTTTTCAACGGGGAGTGCAAAAATAATTCCGTTAGCAGACGATGTCATTCCGAATTCGCGGTTTACATCCTCCATAATCTGCTTGCTCGCTTTGGAAGGCGCAAGGATACAAAGCATTTCGCGTTCGCCATCCGCCTTGGCATCCATAAATTCGGCAAACTGCTCGATATCCGCAAGACGGCCTTTGATGACTGTGCCGCCTGTTGCTCCTGCTTTTCTCGCAACGTGCATAACGTCCTCGCTGTAACCTTCGTTAACAGATATAACGATCAAATTATTTTTGTTTTCATTTTGCATGTTCGCAGCTTCCTTTTCTGTATTTTGGGTGCTGTTAAAATTCAATA
This sequence comes from Eubacteriales bacterium, assembly GCA_045636665.1. GTDB lineage: Bacteria > Bacillota > Clostridia > Oscillospirales > CAG-382 > Coliplasma. The sequence goes on along the minus strand of JAZTXY010000053.1, from coordinate 1,144 downwards.
TCTCGGTCAATACCCTGCTTGCGGCAGAAATATCAAGAACAATCATTATTCCGCCGAATTTAGAATGGCTTTGGAATATCTCGCCGAATTTACTCATCATATCCTTGATATCGTTATTTGAACCAAGGCTGATGATTATATCCTTAATATTAGAACCGAGTCCGAAAATATCCATCATCTCGGTTGGGGCAGTGCCAAACCCGACTATTTGGAAGTTGAGTTTAACGTTAATATTTTTGAGCTCCTTGATAAGCTTTTTACCCTTACCCTGCTCAACAATCGACAAGAGGATCATAACTTTTTTACTCATAAATACCATCCTCCATATCAAAGAATACTATATCATCGTTAATCATGCTGATTTCGGTATGAAGCTTTTTGACCTTAATCGCATGCTTTCTTCTTTCATACAAACCTAAGAACTGTATCGTTATAAGCGGAGCCATTGCAATCAATGCAACGATACCAAACGCGTCCGTCATAACGTTACCGCCGATTGCTTCGCAAGCGCCCATTGCAAACGGTAGCATAAATGTTGAAGTCATAGGACCGCTTGCAACTCCGCCCGAGTCAAATGCGATACCCGTGTAGATATTCGGCACAAAGAAGCTTATAATTATCGAAACTGCGTAACCGAATATCAAAAACGGCATTATCGGAATACCCGTGAGAACGCGGAGCATTGCTATGCCAACCGAAACGGAAACACCTATCGACAAGGCAAGCGCTACCGATTTTTGCGATATTGCGCCGTTGGTAATTTCGTTGACCTGTCTTTTTAGCGAATGCACCGCAGGTTCAGCGGCAACAACGAAATAACCCATAAGCATACCGATGGGAATAAGCAAATACTTAAACGAACCGCCTGCTATTTCTGCACCGATAAGGCGACCTGCAGGCATAAAGCCTACGTTTGCGCCCGTCAGGAACAACACAAGTCCGATGTAAGTGTAAACAAAACCAAATGACATTTTTAAAATGGTGTGCAAATGGTATCTTCTTGTTATTAACTGATAGATCAAAAACAGTAAAACTATCGGAACAAAAGCAAGAGCAACTTCAACTGCATAATCGGGTAATGCATAGGCAAACTGTTTGAACGCATCGGTAGTAGTGCTTACGTCAACCGCTTCGTAAACCGAAG
>JAZTXY010000052.1:0-3069 GCA_045636665.1 Eubacteriales bacterium | reverse complement strand
ATATCCGAAATGGTGACTGCTTTGAACAGATATTCCATACCGCTTTGGGCGCGTTCAAGCGTTTGCGCCTGAAGTGTCGCCAATGCTTCGCCCTCTTCAATGCGGTCGCCGATTTGCTTGTTAAGTATAATGCCTGCGGTGTGGTCGATCGACTGCCCCATAACCTCGCGGCCCGCACCGAGCACACTTGCCGCAAGACCGACCTCGTAAGCATCTATCCTCGAAACGTAACCGCTCTTTTCGGCAACAAGAATCGCCGTGACGTTGCTTTCCTCGAAACGGCTTACGTCATAAACGTAATTTCTGTCACCGCCCAAGCGCTCGACAAGGTCTGCGAGCTTGCTTAAAGCGCTTCCGTCATAAAGCGTTTCTTCGGCAATCGCCTTGCAGTTTTCAAGGGTATCGACGTTCGCCGCATAAAGCATATTCGCCGCAAGCGTAATGCAAAGCTCGGTTAATTTTTCATCGCCCTTGCCTTCGAGCACGCGTATCGCTTCAATCATTTCGACGCTGTTACCGACAGCGCAACCAAGCGGCGCCGACATATCGGTGATAATAGCAACGGTTTTGCGCTTTGCCTTTGCGCCGATGCGAACCATCAATCTCGCCAATTCCTCGGCATCGCGAAGCGTTTTGCAAAACGAACCGCTTCCGCATTTAACGTCAAGCACGATACACTCACTGCCCGAAGCAATCTTTTTACTCATAACGCTTGCCGCAATAAGCGGAATGCAATCGCTCGTCGCGGTAACGTCACGCAGAGCCGAAAGCTTGCCGTCCGCAGGGGCAAGGCGTTTGCTTTGTCCTGCAATACAGAAGCCAAGCTCTTTAACAATATTTTCGAATTCCTCAGCCGAAATTTCGGTGTTCACACCCTTGCAGGATTCGAGCTTGTCAAGCGTACCGCCCGTAAAGCCAAGCCCACGGCCTGCCATCTTCGGAACGAAAATTCCTTTATTCGCGGCGGCTACCATAGGACCGACGATAAGCGACACCTTGTCGCCGACACCGCCCGTTGAATGCTTGTCGACCTTCTTTCCGATAATCGAATCGAGCTTATCAATCTCGCCCGAATCAACCATACATTCGGTAAGAATACCGGTTTCCTCGGCGGTCATACCGCGAAACCAAACCGCCATTAAAAATGCACTTATCTGGTAATCGGGAATGCTGCCGTCGGCAACACCCTTTACAAAAAAGTCGATTTCGTCCTCGGTCAGCTCTCTGCCCGATTGCTTTTTCGTGATGATATCCTGCATTTTCATCCTATGGAACACCTCCTGCTTGTTAAAATGCCAATTTATGATTATATTTTAAAATTTCTGCAAACCGCATCCGCAATACAGTCAAAGCCGTAAACGCGTCCTGCGTCAAAGCTGTCACAGCCCTTGTAATATGCAAGTAAGGGCACGTTTTCGCGAGTGTGGTCGGTGCCTTTAAATCCGGGGTCGCAGCCGTGGTCGGCGGTGATGATAATAAGGTCGTCATCACGCATTTTGTCAATAAATTTGCCTAAAGTATTGTCAAACTGCGCCAACGCGTTTGCATAGCCCACGGTATCGTTTCTGTGTCCGTAAACCATATCGAAATCGACCAAATTCACAAAGCAAAGACCGCAAAAATCCTTTTCCTGAAGCTCAAGCAACCGTCCTTCTCCATCTGCGTTGCCCTTTGTCGGGTAGCTTTCGGTCACCCCGCGCGATGCGAAAATATCGTTTATCTTGCCGACCGAAATAACGTCAAAGCCGTTTTCCTTCAATCGGTCGAGCATCGTAACGCCCGTCGGCTCAAGCGAGTAATCGTGCCGATTTCCCGTGCGGTAAAAATTGCCTGCCTCACCAAGGAAAGGCCTTGCAATAACTCTGCCGACAGCGTGCTTGCCCTTAAGAATCTCACGCGCGCTCTTGCACATCTCGTAAAGACGGTCAAGCGGAATAACCTCCTCGTGCGCCGCAATCTGAAAAACGCTGTCCGCCGAGGTGTAAATAATCGGGTTGCCCGTCTTTAAATGCAATTCGCCGTAATCCTTAATAACCTCCGTGCCCGAATAGGGAAGATTGCAAAGGGCTTTAACACCGTTTGCATCCTCAAATGCGCTTATAACCTCATCGGGGAATCCGTTCGGGTAGGTGGGCAGGGGCGAATCCGAAACAACACCGGCAATCTCCCAATGTCCGACGGTCGTGTCCTTGCCGCGGCTCTTTTCCTCGGCAAAGCCGTAAATGCCAATCGGTGAGGGAATGGCAAATTCATCCAATTCCGCACGCTTGATGTTAAATAACCCAAGCCTTGTAAGGTTTGGAAGAATAGGTCTTTCGGTCATAACGCTCTTTAAGGTGTGCGCGCCCTCGTCACCGAAATCACTCGCATCGGTCGCGTGACCAATACCAACGCTGTCCAAAACGACCAAAAATACACGTTTAAACATATAAAAACCTCCTCCCAAACAGTATACCTATATTTATACAGAATTATTATAACAAAACGAACTGCGATAGTCAAGTGAATAATGAAGTAATAGGTAATATCGCTTCGCTCTCGACACGAAATGCAAGCATTTTCGGGGTGGGTGTGGGAAGGTGGCATTTTCTTCAGAAAATAACGGATGAGGGGTAGCCACGTAGTGGTGTTGTTTTTTCATTAAATACTAACAAACCCCTCATCAGTCACCTACGGCGACAGCTTCCCTTATGCCCCAAAAACACAAGCGTTTTCGGGGACCCCATACCAAGGGGAAGCCATTTTTACCCGTTTCGTTTATATCCTACGGTTGCGTTATATCACTGCGCGTGACGGTTATAATAGCCTTCCCCCTCGGGGGAAGGTGGCGCGGTTTACCGCGACGGATGAGGGGTAGACGCGAGGCATCGTTATATTTACTTTAAATAAGTTAACGAACCCCTCATCAGTCAGTGCTATTTTACCGCACTGACAGCTTCCCCCCAAGGGGAAGCCTGTTCGTAACGATTGCGTTTTGTGCATTGATGTTGTGTTTTCCTTATATGTTACCTGCGGGCGATTCGTGAATCGCCCCTACAATCATATTTTTTTACAAAATACAAAACAAAA
>JAZTXY010000051.1:0-5819 GCA_045636665.1 Eubacteriales bacterium | reverse complement strand
GTGGTAAACGGATACCGAGCAAGCTTTGCGGAGAGCAAAAAGCTGCCCGACATTTTGGATATAATCAATCGCTCGTCCGTGCGGCTTTTGGGGGTTGTCCCCTATTGCGAACGGCTTTCGGCATCGCAAGAAGCGGCTGAGCTTTCGTTTATGGGCGAGCAAAACAAAAAAGCAAGTAAATGGGAAGCGGCGTTTTACAACATCGCTTTAAGAATCAAGGGTGAACGCATTAAGCTGTTCAACGGATGCGAATCACCGAAAAAACGCAGTTCTTATAAAGGAATCGTACTGCGAGTACAAAAAAGGGAGGACGAATAATGAACATTGCGATTATTGCCAACGATAAGAAGAAAGAGCTTATTACCGAATTCTGCATTGCATATTGCGGAATACTTTCAAGACACAACATCTGCTCTACCGCAATAACCGGCAAATATATCTCGGAAGCAACCGGTCTTCAGATCGAAAAAATGCTTTCGGGCTCGCACGGGGGAATCGAACAAATCGCTTCCAAAATCGCTTATGACGAGGTAGATATTCTTATCCTCTTGCGTGATACCAATAATGACACAGAATACACCGAAACCGAAATGAACCTTGTTAAGCTTTGCGACAAATATACCGTTCCGGTTGCGACCAACGTTGCGACTGCGGAGGTTCTTATTCTTGCGCTTGACCGAGGCGATTTGGATTGGCGTGCAAATATACGTAACGGAGCAAAAGCATTTTAATTATGAACAGAATTCAAAAACCCAAAGGAACGCTCGATATTCTCCCTTCGGACATCGGCGTTTGGCAGTATATCGAAGACGCGGTGCGTGAAACCGCAAAAATTTACGGCTTTTCGGAAATAAGAATGCCGACCTTTGAAGCGACCGAGCTTTTCTGTCGCGGTGTCGGCGATACGACCGACGTTGTCGGCAAGGAAATGTATACCTTCATCGATAAGGACGGAAGCAGTCTTTCGCTCCGCCCCGAAGGTACCGCAGGCGTTGCGCGCTCGGTTATCGAAAACGGTCTTTATGCAGGCGCAATGCCGCTTAAGCTGTTTTACCTTTCCAACTTCTTCCGCCGTGAAAAGCCCCAAGCGGGCAGAAGCCGTGAATTTTGGCAGTTCGGCACCGAGCTTTACGGAAGCTCCTCGCCCGAGGCGGATGCGCAGGTCATTTTACTTGCGAACGGCTTGTTCAAAAAGCTTGGACTTACAAAGGTAACGCTTCGCATCAATTCCATCGGCTGTCCCGAATGCCGTCCCTCCTACAGATCGGCGCTTCTTAATTACTTCTCGCAGTATGAAGCCGAGCTTTGCGATACCTGCCGTGAAAGATTGCAAAAAAATCCCCTTCGTGTGCTCGACTGCAAGAGCCCTGTTTGCTCGGGCATTGCAAAGAACGCACCGAAAACGCTCGAGCATCTTTGCGACGGCTGTAACACTCACTTTGAAAAATTAAAGAGCCTGCTTGACGAATGCGGTGTTGAATATACCGTCGACCCCTCTATCGTTCGCGGACTCGATTACTATACGGGCACTGTTTTTGAATTTACGGTCGATTCCATCGGCGCGCAAAGCACAGTTTGCGGCGGCGGCAGATACGACGGACTTTTGGCGTCTATCGGCGGTCCCGAATTGCCTGCGGTCGGATTCGGTATGGGTATAACCCGTCTTATCCAAGCGCTTAAGGATGAAGATTTGATTCCCAACCTCGAAAACGGCTGTGATATTTATATCGCACCGTTGGGAGAGGGCGCTTCCAAGGCTTCCTTCGTTCTTGCGCAGAAATTGCGTGAAAGCGGCATTTCCGCCGAAACCGACGTTTGCGGCAGAAGCCTGAAGGCGCAAATGAAATATGCCGATAAGGCAGGCGCAAGATTTGTTCTTGTCGTCGGCGATAACGAAATTGCCGAAGGCGTTGCCGAATTGCGTGATATGCGCGGCGGCGAAAGAGTTAAGGTCGGCTTGACCGTTGAAAACATCACCGAAGCAATAAACGGCTGATAAATTATATCTTTAAAATATATTGAGGCATTGATATGGCAGAATTACTTGGCAATGAACGCCGCACACATTACTGCGGCGATTTAAGAGAATCTAATATCGGCGAAACTGTTTGCGTTATGGGTTGGGTGAAGAAATCACGCGACCTTGGCAGTCTTATCTTTATCGACCTTCGTGACAGAAGCGGTATCGTTCAGCTCGCCTTCGACGAAACCACCGAAAAGGCAATTTTTGAAAAGGGACTTTTGTTAAAGAGTGAATACGTTGTTTCGGCAACCGGCGTTGTTCGTGAACGCTCGAGCAAAAACCCCGATATTCCCACCGGCAATATCGAAATTTTCGTTTCCAACGTGCGTATTCTCGGCGAAAGCGAAACTCCTCCCTTCGATATTACCGACGATTGCAAAACCAACGAGGAATTGCGCGTTACCCACAGATATCTTGACCTTCGCCGTCCCGTTCTTCAAAACAACATTATGTTCCGTGCAAAGGTTACCAAATCGGTGCGCGACTATCTTTGCGATAACGGCTTTATCGAAATCGAAACTCCTATCCTTATAAAATCCACCCCCGAAGGAGCGCGTGACTATCTCGTTCCCTCGCGCGTGCACAAGGGAAGCTTCTATGCGCTTCCTCAATCTCCCCAGCTTTACAAGCAGCTTTCGATGGTTGCGGGCTTTGATAAATATTTCCAAATCGCGCGTTGCTTCCGCGATGAAGACCTCCGCGCAGACCGTCAGCCCGAATTTACTCAGATCGATATGGAAATGTCGTTTGTCGATACCGACGACGTTCTTAATATGGTCGAAGGCCTTATAAGCCACATCTTCAAGGACTGTATGGACGTGGAAATTCCCACTCCGCTTCCCAGATATACCTACCGCGAATGTATGGAACGCTTCGGCTCGGACAAGCCCGACCTTCGCTTCGGTATGGAAATCATCAATCTTACCGATGCTCTTAACGGCTGCGGCTTCCCCGTGTTTGCTTCGGCTATCGAAAACGGCGGCAGCGTGCGTGCGCTTAATCTTAAGGGCTATGCCGAAAAGCTTTCGCGTAAGGATATCGATAAATTGGGCGAATACGCAAAGGGCTGCGGCGCAAAGGGCTTGGCTTGGGTCAAGCGCGCCGATACCGACAGCGGCTCCTTCTTAAAGCACATGACCGAATCGGAGCTTAACGCTATTTTCGAAGCGGCAAACTGCGAAAAAGGCGATATTCTGCTTATTCTTGCCGACAGCGACAACAACCGTCTGCTTTCTCAGCTCGGTCAGCTCCGTGTTGAAGCGGCAAACCGTCTTAATATCGAAAGAAGCGGTTACAACTTCCTTTGGGTCGTTGAAATGCCCTTCTTTGAATTTGATTACGAATCGGGCGAATGGGTTGCGATGCACCACCCGTTCACAAGCCCTATGGACGAATGCGTTCAGTATCTTGACACCGACAAGGGCAAGGTCCGCGCAAAGGCATACGACCTCGTTCTTAACGGCATCGAGCTTTCAAGCGGCTCTATCCGTATCACCGAGCCTGCGCTTCAGGCAAAGATTTTCGACCTTTTGGGACTTTCCAAGGAAGAAGCGCAAATTAAGTTCGGCTACCTCCTCGAAGCGTTCCGTTACGGCGCGCCTCCTCACGGCGGTATGGGTATCGGTCTTGACCGTTTGGTAATGCAAATGTTGGGCGCAACAAGTCTGCGTGACGTCGTTGCATACCCCAAAATGCAAAACGCAAAAGAGCTTATGACCGACTGCCCTGCGGAAGTACCCGCACAGGCAATCGCAGAGCTCGGCATTTCCATCGTTAAAGAAGACAAGTAATTACGTTTAAATATGCAGAAAGGCAGATATACCGTGTTAAACCGTTGGCGTTTTGTGCGCGCGGTGGAAAATGGCGGTATATCGAGAACAGAAAAATGATTGAGATCACCGACGTTCGAAAAAGCTACGGCAATAAGCATGCCGTAAACGGCATATCCTTCGAGGTTAAGGAAGGCGAAATACTCGGCTTTCTCGGCCCCAACGGCGCAGGTAAAAGCACTACGCTCAACATAATCACCGGCTATCTTTCCGCCGACAGCGGTACGGTTAAAATCGACGGCACCGATATTCTTCAAAATCCTATAAAGGCGAAAAAGGATATCGGATTTTTGCCCGAAATTCCTCCTATTTACTTGGAAATGACAGTTCTTGAATATCTTAACTTCGTTTACGATCTCAAGGGCTGTAAGCTTCCCCGTAAGCAACATTTAAAGGAAATTTGCGAGGTTGTAAAGATTTGGGACGTTGCAAACCGTCTTACCAAAAACCTTTCAAAGGGCTACCGTCAAAGAGTAGGTATTGCTCAAGCGCTTATCGGCAACCCGAAGGTGCTTATTTTCGACGAGCCGACAATCGGTCTTGACCCCCGTCAGATTATCGAAATCCGTAATTTGATCCGTATGCTCGGTAAGGAGCATACCATAATTCTCTCCACCCACATTCTGCCCGAGGTTCAGGCGGTTTGTGACAGAATCGTGGTTATCAACAAGGGTGAAATCGTTGCAAACGAAAAGACCGAGGACCTTATAAACGCAGTTGACGGCTCGAGAAAGCTCGTTGCGAAGATCGTCGGACCGCAGGACGAGGTTTTGAAGGCAATCAAATCGCTCGGCGGCGTTAAAACTGCCGACGTTTTGGGCAAGCGCGATACCGACAGCGTAAGCTATCTTATCGAATCGCAGGACCGCGTTGATATAAGAAAACCGCTTTTCGCTTTGCTTTCGGGCAGAAATTGGCCTCTTATCGGTCTTGAAGGTATGGAATTGAGTCTTGAAGATATCTTTATGCGCCTTGTCGGTAAGGAAAAGGACAAGGAAGACAAGAAATTGAGAAAGGGTGTGAAATAAATGTTTGCAATCTATTCAAGAGAACTTAAATCCTATTTCTACACCCCTATCGGATATATCTTCTGCGGTGTGTTTTTGGTAGTTTCGGGTCTTATTTTCTCGGCAACCACCCTTTACGCGCAAACCACAAGCAACATCGGCGATTATTTCATTTATCTTATGGCTGTGTTCGCAATCCTTTTGCCGCTTCTTACAATGAAGCTCTTTTCTGAGGACAGAAGAACCCGTACCGACCAAATACTTCTCACAAGCCCCGTTTCGGTCTTCGGCATCGTAATGGGCAAATATCTTGCGGCGCTCACGATTTTCGGCGCGACCTTTGTTGTTAACAGCTTCAATTTCGTGCTTCTTTTCAAATACGGCTCGCCCAATGCGACCTCGATATTCGTTAATATTATCGGTCTTTTCCTCCTCGGCGCGGCATTTATCGCAATCGGCGTGCTTCTTTCGTCGCTTACCGAAAACCAGCTTATCGCAGCGGTTTCGGCAATGGGCGTTAACGCGGCAATGCTTCTTATCAGCCTGCTTGCCGGCGGTATCGAATCGACCTTCTGGCGCACTATTTTCAAATGGTTCTCGGTGCTCGACCGTTTTATCCCCTTTACCAACCAAACGCTCGATTTTTCGGCAATAGTTTATTATATCTCACTTGCGGCTGTCGCAATATTTATCACCACGCGCGTTATCGAAAAACGCCGCTGGGCATAAGAAAGGCGGTATTGTACAATGAGTCAAAAAAATAAAAATACCGCTGTCAGAGATAACAGACGCTATAAATACGGCGGACTTTCAATCGCATTCACCCTTGTTTTCGTTGCGTTTATCCTTGTTGTAAACGTGTTCCTTTCCTCGCTTTCGCTTTCGGGCAACCTTACGGTTGACCTTACCAAGGAGGATTTCACCTCGATCGGTGAAGAAACCGTTCGTCTTCTTGACGAG
>JAZTXY010000050.1:0-3363 GCA_045636665.1 Eubacteriales bacterium | reverse complement strand
AATCGCTGATCCTACCGAAGATACCGAGGTTTCCGAACCCGATACCTCCAAGCCTGAAGACACCAAGCCCGGCGATGCTTCCAACATGATCATCTTCGCGATCATCGCACTCGTTGCAATCGCAGGCTCTGCTGTAGTTATTAAGACTCGCAGATAATTTAAAGCAATAAGCTTTTAAAGCTAAAGAAGACGGTTTTTACACCGTCTTCTTTTTTTATTGACAAAAATCTGAAAATAAATTATAATTAGGTATAAATTATACGAAGGAGATAAATATGAGAAAATTAGCAATTATACTTTGTATTATTATGGTGCTTGGCGTTTTTGCTGTTCCCGTTAATGCCGCAAACGAATTAAAATCGCCCACAGACGTACCTAAAGTATTTATTACTACTTCAAAATCGCTTTCTACCGATTATATCGATTGTACCGTTGAAATAATTGATGAAAAGGGCGGTACCCACGAAATTATTTTTGATGATGAATCAGAGGTAAAGATTCGCGGTAATTCGACCTCGTCGGGCGAGAAAAAGCCCTTTAATATCAAGTTCTCGAGCAAGACCGACGTGCTTGGTATGGGTAAAAATAAAAAATGGTGTCTTCTTGCAAACTGCTATGAAAGAACACTTATCCGCAACCAAACCGTTTTTGATTTTGCAGACAGCATCGGTTTGGCATACACCCCGTCGTATCGCGTTGTAGACGTTTATCATAACGACCGTTTTCTTGGCAGTTATCTTTTGACGGATGCCGTTGAAGCATCGGAAACGAGAGTTGATATTGATAACGATGCAAACGAATTTATTCTCGAACGCGACGCAAGAACCGACGAGGGTACTGTTTATTTCACTACAAGCCGCTATGGTATCCGTTTCGGTATTAATGAGCCCGAAGAACCCTCGAGCGCACAGTTTAATTGGCTTATGGATTTCCTTTCCGATGCTGAAGCGGCACTTGCCTCGAAAAATTATGACAATGTAAAGAAATATTTTGATATCGAATCGATGATCGATTTTTACATTGTTCTTGAGCTCTTTAAAAACGTTGATATTGATGTTGGCAGTACACGTTTTTACGTTAAAGGCGATAAAATTTACGGCGGACCTTGCTGGGACTTCGACCTTTCCTCGGGTAACTGTTCATCCTCGTATTACAAGACTTATAACAACGTTAGTACCTCTGGCAACAGCTGGGAGGGCTTGTGGTGTAACACGCTTTGGTTTAGACCCTTGCTTCGATACACCGAATTCGAAACGGCATTGAAGGAAAGATATCTTGAGCTTCAGGATGAGATTGTGAACCTTTTCGCCGATAACCGTCTTGGCGAAAATTATATCGATGCAACTATCGAGCAATATAACGGAACAATAACCCGTAATTACACTCAAGCAGGCTGGATTGTCGGCAAGGTATACAGCGAGCTTGAACGTGTACCCGATAAAACCTATGACGCCAACGTTGAATTTTACCGCAATTGGCTTCAAAAACGTAACGAATGGCTCCTTAAGGAATGGGGTATCGAAACGCTTATAAGCGTTAACTCGTCAACGGGAATCAATCAAGACGGATTTTTCCTAAAGGGCATTTCCGAAAAAACAAAGGCTTCCGACTTTTTGAAGAATTTCAAAAACGGCGCGAAGCTTATCGACAAAAACGGCGAAATTTCGAGCAGCGAATACGTTTCGAACGGCAGCTCGGTAACGCTCGGCGGCGCATCCTATACGGTGCTTATCAAGGGCGACGTTTCGTCAAACGGTATGGTTGATAAATACGACTATATTATGATTAAGCGCGTATGTCTTAAAACCTACGTGCCTAAGTATCTTGACTCGAAGGTTACAGACGTTGACGGTGACGGTTCGACCAATAAATACGACTATATTCTCGTTAAACGTCACGTGCTTGGAAGCTATAATATTTTCGATAAATAAATATGGCAAATAAGCTTAAGTTAATTTCATTACTTGTTGCGGTTTTTCTGCTATGCTCTTGCGGTATAGCAGAAATTCCGAACGGCGCTTCATCTTTGCCCGATGATATTTCGGAAGTAAGCGATTATCTAACGAGCAACGTTGAAAGCTTGGATTCTTCTGTAAACGGTGAGCTTAAGGTTCATTTTCTTGACGTAGGTCAGGGCGATTCGATTTTTGTTGAATTGCCAAGCGGAGAATGTATGCTCATCGATGCAAGCGAGCGAGAATTTGCAAACAGAATAATTTCGTTTATCGATTGCTTGGGTTATAAAAAAATCGACCACTTGATTGCGACTCATCCCCACGCCGACCATATCGGCGGTATGCAAACCGTTATATCGCATTTTGAAGTCGGCGAGGTTTATATGCCCGAAGCGGTTACCGATACGAAGACCTTTATCAATCTGCTTGAGGCGTTTGATGAAAAAGGGTTAAGCATCACCGTCGCAAAGGCAGGGCTTGAGGTTGATTTCGGCGGCGCAAAGGGTAAATTCGTTGCCCCGAGCGTTATTGTCGACGATATGAATAACTGCTCGGCAGTGCTTCATTTAAGCTTCGGAAACCGTGCATTTCTTTTCACGGGCGATGCCGAAATCGATGAAGAAAGCACTATTGAGGGCGATATTAAATGCGACGTTCTTAAGGCAGGTCACCACGGAAGCTCGACCTCGTCGGGTGAATATCTGCTTGGCAAGGCAAAGCCGCAAATTGCGGTTATTTCCTGCGGTGAGGGTAATTCCTACGGACATCCCCACAAGGAAGCGCTTGCGCGGCTTGAAGCTGCGGGAATCAAGAACGTCTACCGCACCGATATTTCGGGCAATATAAGCATTACTACAAACGGAACCGACCTTGTAATTAAGGAAAACGTGTCGGTTGCGAGTCACAACTGGGTGCTTAATATCAGCAGTAAAAAGGTGCATAGCGATTCCTGCAACGGCGCTGTTGATATGAAGGAAGCAAACAAGGCATATTCAACAATGGGACTTTCCGAATTGCAGGCGCTCGGTTACGCGCTTTGCAGTACCTGCAAGCCGAAGGAATAGGGGCGAAGTATGAAAATAATTATCGACAGAATCGAAGGCGATATTGCCGTTTGCGAAATCGACGGTAAGGGATTTGTAAATTTACCCGCTTCGCTTTTTGAAAACGCAAAAGAACGCGATATTTACACCCTTACAAAGGACGATGCCGCAAAGGCAGGATCGCTTAACAAGGCGCAGTCGCTTTTCGACAAGCTTAAAAAGAAATAATTTGTTGAGGATTTAATGAGAGAGAAGCTTTTAAAAAAGTTTCTCTCTCAAACTCTCTCTTCAAAATTTTTAAATATTGGAATAAAAATATATATAAAATTTTTGGGGAGAGAGCAGGAGAGAGGGGCTTTTTATAA
>JAZTXY010000049.1:0-2745 GCA_045636665.1 Eubacteriales bacterium | reverse complement strand
ATATGCACCCGAGTTGATACCGAATGCAATTATAGCAGTCATTATTCCCGTTGTGTCCGAAACGAAAATGATGAAATAGAATATCATCAAAAGAACGGTAACGGGAATACCGCGGATTGCGGTTGTATAGATATCGCAAATAACGTTTACTATTTTCAATCTTTTATTATCTTCGGCATAATATTTTGCGATTGCAATAACCGAACCGATGACAATACCGATTAAAAGAGCGCATAGGGTAATTAAAAGTGTGTTTCCAAAACCCTTTATAATCATCATATAGTTGTCGTCAACTATAAAGGTTTTGTAAAGTTTATCAAGCCAAGCGTTCATTCGTGTTCCTTTCAAAAAGAATTTTAGAGGTTGCGGAATAAGCAACCTCTAAAATGGTTTTAGAAATCATTCGGGTTTGGTGTAGGGTGCTTCGTATTTGTCGAAGATGGATTTTACGGTGCCGTCAGCAATGAGCTCGTCGATAATCTTGTTGATTTCTTCAACAAGGTCTTCGGAGCCGAATGCGAATGCGAATGCATAGGGTTCGGTGGTCATGGATTCTTCAAGAATCTTAACGCTGTCGTCGCCCTTGCACATTTCAGCCGCAGTAAGGTCGTCAACTACCCAAGCTTGAACCTTGCCCTGAGTAAGAGCGAGCTTTGCATCCTGGTTTGCTTCGAATTGGCTGAGGTCATAACCTTCGCCGCTGCAGAATTCAGCCGCGGTGGTACCGGTCTGAACAGCAATCTTTTTGCCTTCGAGGTCTGCCTTGGAAGCGATGGTGCTGTCTGCCTTAACTACGATGCACTGTGCTGCCAAGCAATATTCCTTGGTGAAGAGGGTGTTTTCCTTACGCTTGTCGGTAACCGAGATACCGGACATACCGCAATCGTACTTGCCGGTTTGAACGCCGGTGAGAACTGCGTCGAAATTGATTTGCTCGTAAACGGGAGTAACTCCGAGCTTTTCGCATACGATAGCCATAATGTCAACCTCGATACCTACGATCTTATCGCCTTCGAGGTTTTCAAAGGGAGGAAAGTCGGGGCTGGTTGCGATAACGAGCTGACCTGCTTCTTTAACTTCTGCAAGGGTCTTGCCGCTTGTGCCGCAGCCGGTAAAGCATACGGAAACGAATACGATACTGAGTAAGAGTGCTAAAAACTTTTTCATTGTCTTTTTTCCTTTCGATTATGTAAATTATTTATTTAATTCTTTTTCAATAAATTCTATTTGTGCATCGGCAGATGCCTGACTTGTTCCGCCGAGCGAAATGCGTTTTGCAACGCAGGTTTGAAGCGAAATTTCTTCGAAAACGTCGGACTCGAAAAGCTCGCTGTAGGTTTTATACTCGTCGAGCGTTACCTCTTCAAGCACTATTCTTCGCTTTATGCATTCCGAAACGAGCGTTCCCGAAATTTTGTAAGCCGTTCTGAACGGCATACCCTTTTTAACAAGGTAATCGGCAAGGTCGGTTGCGTTGATAAAGCCCTCCTGTGCGGCGCGAAGCATATTGTCCTTGTTTACCTTCATCGTTTCGATCATCGGCGCCATTACCGAAAGGCACATTTTGATCGTATCGACCGCATCGAAAACGCCTTCCTTATCCTCCTGCATATCCTTGTTGTATGCAAGCGGAAGTCCTTTAAGAACGGTTAAAATACCGATAAGGTCGCCGTAAACTCTGCCCGTCTTGCCTCTTATAAGCTCTGCCATATCCGAATTCTTCTTTTGAGGCATTATGCTCGAGCCGGTTGTGAAGGCATCCGACAATTCAACGAACTTGAATTCCCAGCTTGTCCAAAGGATTATCTCCTCGGAAAGACGGGAAAGATGCATCATCGTAATCGCACAGCAGTTAACGAATTCAACGCAGAAATCACGGTCGGAAACGCCGTCGATGCTGTTCATACAAACGCCGTCGAAGCCCAATTTTTCCGCCTCGAAATATCTGTCGGTGTCATAGGTCGTGCCTGCAAGCGCGCAGGAGCCGATAGGCGAAATATTCATTCGCTTACGCATATCGCAAAATCTGTCGATATCGCGCAGGAGCATCATACAGTAAGCAAACAGATGATGCGCAAAGGTTATCGGTTGAGCGCGTTGCAAATGGGTGTAACCCGGCATTATCGCGTCTTTATTTTCTTTTGCTATATTTAAAAGTGCATTAACGACCGCTTTTATAAGCGAAATTACCGTTTCCGCTTCCTCGCGCAGGTACATTCGAAGGTCGAGCGCAACTTGGTCGTTTCGGCTTCTTGCGGTGTGAAGCTTTTTGCCGACCTCGCCGATGCGTTCGGTAAGAAGTTGCTCGACGAACATATGAATATCTTCGCATTCAAGGTCGATAATGACCTTGCCCGATTCGATATCGCCCAACAATTCTTCAAGGCCTGCGATAAGGGCATCCGCTTCCTCGGCGGTGATAATACCCTTTGCGCCGAGCATTGCGGCGTGCGCCATACTGCCCGTGATGTCCTGACGGTACATTCTCGAATCGAAGCTTATCGAGGAATTGAAATCGTCGGCAAGCTTATCGGTCGCTCCGGCGGTTCTGCCCGCCCACATTTTTGCCATTACAGTTCTCCGTTAAGTTTATTAAAGCTTACCCTGCTCGCGAAGCGCCTGAACCTTGGTGGGAAGACCCCAAAGGTTAATGAAGCCTTCGGCTTGCTTTTGGTCGTAATCGCTTTCGTCAAAGGTAACGAGGTTTTCGGAATAGAGCGAATAGGGAGAGGTCGTTCCTGCAGG
>JAZTXY010000048.1:0-5980 GCA_045636665.1 Eubacteriales bacterium | reverse complement strand
CGCAACGCGGCTTACACCCTCGGGTGCGCCGATGACCGCCATAAATTTAATGTTCTTGCATCCGCGTTGCTTAAGCTTGTAAATAGCGTCGCAAGCACTGCCGCCGGTCGCAAGCATGGGATCGACAACAAGCACAAGCTTTTCCTCGATGCCGTGAGGAAGCTTGCAGTAATATTCTTTGGGCTCAAGCGTTTCTTCGTCGCGGTATAAGCCGATATGGCCTACTCTTGCCGACGGGAAAAGCACGTGAATACCGTTTACCATACCCAAGCCTGCGCGGAGGATGGGAACGATAACGATCGCATTATCCTTAACTACCTGCTGTTTGCAAACCTCGAGAGGGGTTTTTACTTCGATTTCAACGGTGGGAACGTCCTCGCGAAGACATTCAAAGGTCATAAGGGTGGTGATTTCTTCAACGAGCTCGCGGAATTCCTTCATGCTTGTTTTTTCGTTACGAAGAATCGCGATTTTATGGTTGATCAACGGGTGATTGAATATTGTTACGTTTTTATAGTCTTTCATTTTGATTTCTTAATCCTTTTTCTTGTGAAGAAGAGCATTTACAACGACACCGAGAATAAGTGCGCATGCGATAGTGGTGATATATACCTCGCCTATGTTCATAGACATTCCGCCGATACCGGGAATAAGTATTGCAGATACGGTAAAGAGGTTCGCGTTATCGTTAAGATCGACCTTTTGAATCATCTTAAGACCCGAAACCGCGATAAAGCCGTAAAGAGTGATGCAGACACCGCCCATTACGCATCCGGGAATCGAATCGAGGAATGCAACGAACGGAGAAAGGAACGCAACGAGCATTGCGATTATTGCGGTAGCGGTAATAGTTGCAACCGACGCGTTTCTTGTAATAGCAACACAGCCGACCGATTCACCGTAGGTGGTGTTGGGGCATCCGCCGAAAAATGCGCCTGCGATAGAGCCGACACCGTCGCCGAGAAGGGTTCTCGAAAGACCGGGTTCCTTCAAAAGATCGCGGTCGATAATACTCGAAAGGTTTTTGTGGTCTGCAAGGTGTTCTGCGAATACTACCAAAGCAACGGGAATATATGCAACCGCTACGGTAGCGATATAAGAGCCGTCGAGCTCCTTAAAACCGTCGATTGCTTCGATAAACGAAAATTCGGGAACCGCAAAGAAGGTAGCGAGTCCGACACCGCCTTCGGTAAGAGCCGCAAAGGGTGCAAAATCAACTATCTTCAAAGCGTCGTTTTCGGTCGCATAACCGATTCCGGTGAAGATAAGACCGACAACGTAGCCTGCAAGAATACCGATAATAAAGGGTATAAGCTTGGACATTTTCTTGCCGAACGTAGAGCAAAGAATTACAACGAAGAACGTAACGATTGCGCAAACCAAGGATACCCACAAAGCAGAATCCATTATAAAGTAAGAGGAAGTACCGAAGCTTTCCTTGGGGCCATAGGAGAATACGTCGTTAATAGCGGCGCCTGCAAGCGAAAGACCGATAAGCGCAACGGTCGGGCCGATAACAACGGCAGGCATAATCTTGTCGATCCATTTTGTGCCGACAAGCTTAACGATCAATGCGATAGCAACGTAAATAAGTCCTGCAAAAATCGCACCGAAAATAATACCCAAATAACCAAGCGATGCCGAAGCCGCGCCTGCGAAAGCTGCAGACATCGAGCCGATAAACGCAAAAGACGAGCCGAGGAAAACGGGGCTGCGGAATTTTGTGAAAAGCTGATATACGATTGTACCGACGCCTGCGCCGAACAGTGCGGCAGACGAGGACATTCCATTGCCGACAATTGCGGGAACGGCGATTGTTGCAGCCATAATCGCAAGTAATTGTTGCAACGCAAAGATGATCATTTTACCGAATTTCGGTTTGTCGTGAATGTCGTAAACGAGTTTCTTGTCCATTTTTTCCCCCATAGAATATATTGTTTTGTTAAGAAAATTTTGATTTTTCTTACTACTGCATATTGTATCACACCTTTTAACGAATTTCAAACATTTTTCAAATTTTTTCTGCAATCTTTGACATTTTTGTGCATTTGTGCTATACTGCTTAAAAAGTTTGAAAATTATCCTTTGGAGAATAAAAATGAAATCAAAAAAACTACTTAAAAAAATCGGTAAAATCGCGCTTACCGTCGTTGCTTCCCTGCTTGCGCTTGTAATTCTCGTTTGGGGCGTTTTGAATATCGCAAAGTTTTTCATTTATTCCGATTATTACGGTATCAAAAGCGACCTTTGCGACAATCCCGGTCTTTCCGACGGGTTCGTTTGTCAGGGCGTTTGCGCCTTGGAGGATAAAGGCAAAATTTTCGTTTCGGGTTATATGACGGATGACAGCGCAAGCCGTATTTACGTTACCGATTACGAAAGCAATTCATATTTCGTGAGCCTTACCTTTGAAAACGGCGAAGCTTTCACAGGTCACGCAGGCGGTATCGCCGTTTGGGGTGACCGAGTTTATATCGCAAACGGAAGCAAGCTATATTTTGCGTCTGCCGAAAGCATATTAAACAGCAAGGACGGCGATTCGGTAACTGTAACCGTCGGCGCAGAGGTGAACAATTCTGCTTCTTTCGTATTTACCGACGATACCCACGTTTACGTCGGTGAATTTCACGACGGCGGCGCATACGTTACCGACCACCCTTACGAAACGAAAAACGGCACTCAATACGCGATTATGTCGAAATATTCACACACCGACCTTATAAAGCCCGAAAAGATATATTCCATTCCCGACAAGGTTCAGGGAATGTGCCTTACCGACAGCGGAAATATTGTATTTTCAACCTCTTACGGGCTTACCGATTCGGAATATTACGTCTTTAAAGAAAGCGATGCAAGGGATTCGGGCTTTACTCTCGACGGCGCATCGGTTTATCTGCTTGAGGATTGCATTAAGCAAATCAGCGGCCCCGCAATGGCAGAAGGGCTTGATTTCACCGACGGCAAGGTTATTACCCTTACCGAAAGCGCATCCGATAAATATATTTTCGGCAAATTCTTTTTTGCAAATCAAATCGTTGCGCTCGAAATCGAATAACCAACTACTACCAACGGTAGATATTTAACGCTTGACAAGCAACGTTGCGAATGCTAAAATAAACGCGTAGCCAAGGCGTACTGCAGACGTTTGGGTTACATAAAATTTTTTTGAAAGGAGGGGCAGTATATGATTATTTGTTGCGCACTGCATTTAGCAAGTGTCGTATTGCTCGCCCCGAACAGCTGCCGTTAAGCTTAAAAAATACGGTAGCTCTCAATGCGAGTAATAGCAGAACCGAGCTGCGTTTTAAAATGCGGCTCGGCTTCTGTCACGTTCGGTAACGGCTGTTACCAAAAAAAGTGCGGCACTCCACACACAGTAAACATTTTTGGAGGAAAGCACCTAATATGAATCTGCCTATCGGCAAAAATATCAAAAATCTTCGCTTAGGCTGCGGCTTGACACAACGCGCTCTTGCGGCTACACTTAAAGTCAGCGTCCAAGCCGTTTCCAAATGGGAGCAGGAACGCTCCTACCCCGACGTTACCCTGCTTCCGCACATCGCAAAGCTTTTTTCGGTAACGATCGATCGATTATTCGATTAGCTTAACGCACCCGAACGTGTTTTTACGCTCGGGTGTGTTTTTTGTTATACCGCAATATGCCTATCAACCGACGGTAACGGTTGACACGGTCGCTTTTGTGTGATAAAATAGTAAAAAAGAGTATGGAGGATTAAATATGAAAACACCTATAAGCTGGATCATCGACGACCCCGCTCCTATTATTTCGGTTTATCACGAGCATTCGCGTAAAGGCCATACCGAGGACGGACGTCCGCTTATCCCCACCTACCCGAACGAATCGCTTTATACCTTTTGCGACATTATAGAAAGACACGGCATCCGCGGTAAATTCAGTGTTGTTCCTATGCCCGGCAACAAGGGCGATATTGTCAACGGACTCGACGGCGTTGCCAAAGAAGACCTTGACGCTTGGCTTGATTGCGTTAAAACACGCGTTATGCCTGCATTTTCGGTTGGTCCCGAAATGCTTACCCACCACAAGGCAGTCGATTTGGAAACGGGCGAAGCGCTTTCGATGAATGAACGCGATTGGGCATCCACCCAAGACCGCAAAACGCTTGTGCCCTATATCGAAAAAGCCGTCAAGCTTGTTAACGATGCGGGTCTTTATTCTATCGGTGTTACCTCCCCTTGGGATTTCGGTATCGAGGTTGAGGACGAATATGAGCATTCAATCTCCCTTGCCGTAGAACAAGCCACCGGCAGTAAAAAGGCGTGGTTCTTCCTGCGCGGACTGCGCGACCGCCCCAAGGCAAAGCCCTGGGTTGCCCGTGAGGAGGATGGCAGAACCTTGGTTTCCATCCCTGCAACAACGCGCGATTATATTTGGCAAACCATCGACACGACAAGAAGCGACGATGAATATGTAAACGAAATCGCCGATAATCTTATCACCGCAGACGGTAAGGAAGGACACATCCTTCGAGTGCTCGAATCGGAAGGCTATCCCATTCTTATCACTCACTGGCAAAGCTTAATGTCAAACGGTCTTTACACAGGACTTCGCGTTATGGACGAGGTTGGCAGAAGAATCGCCGAGCATCTAAAAGACCGCGTCGAATGGATGAGTTTTGAGCAAATAACCGACCTTGTATTATCCAACAAGGAAGAATACCCGAAGCCGATTTTTTAATAAGTAATAAGAAAGGAGGAACATCGTTCCTCCTTTTGCTTTATTAAATTATTTCCAATTCGTTTACCGAAGGGAATTTCGGATAAACGTCTTCTAAATTGTCGGAATACCAATAAGCGACCGAGGAAATATCGTCCTGCAACGGCAAATAACGGTTGCCGCTTCTCCATCCGAGCGCTTGGATGGTAACCTTTAAATCCTTATCGAAATAAATCGGGTCGGTGATATGCCAACGGTAGAGATTGAAATATCTTTGCGAGCGATACAAATCGTCGTTCGTGCTGATTTTATGCATACCTGCATAAGGCGTGCAAAACTCCTGATATTTTCCGTTTACGTCGAAATTGTAAGCGCCGCAAAAATAATCCTCGGTGCCCGTACCGCAAATCGTGGGGTAATCACTGTCGCCGTCGATATAGAACTTAATTTCGCCCTCACCCCACCAGCCGTTGCTTTTGACACCCCAATTCAAATAGGTGCCGACGTAATGTCCCTTGCCCTTGACGTTGTCAAGAATAACGTAGGGCTGCATATACGGCAGAGGATTCACACGGCGGAATTGCGCGTGGAAATACAAAGTGTCCTCCGACAGCTTTTTTTCCTCGCAATCGATTTGGTAATATATATTACATTCTCCTCCGAGGTTTTCAAGCTCAACACGGAAGCTTTTGAAAAACGGCATTTCAAAATAGCAATTAAGTCCCTTTGCGGGATTGATGCACATCGCAAGGCTCGATAACTGTCTGAATTCCTTGTAGTCGGCGTTGCAAAAGAAATCCGAAAGCGGAGCTTCGACGTTGGGCGTTTCCTGACCGTCGAAATAAATTCTTAAAATAAGCTGACGGCTTGCAAAAGCGCAATCGGTCATCCAAATATGCTTTATCGCGCCCTGACCCTTATAATCCGCAAGCGTTATTTTGCTGTGCGGCTCGACCCTTAAATAGGGGTTTACCTTCCAACCGACACCAAGCTCGCGCGATGCCTCCGAAGCACTGCCGACAACGGCTCTTCCACCGCCGCCCTTTTCACCCGTTAAATTTTCGGGCGATATCGAAAATGATTTTATATTCTTTTTCGTGGTTAAATTATTAAGCATATCAAATACGTCCTTTTTTAATGCACTTTGATTATAATATCGTATTTTTCAAAAAAACTGTGCGCCTATTCTTTCCAAATGAAATTGTAATTTATCGATTCACCGCCGTCCACCAAAATGCTTTGACCGGTGCAGAAGGTGTTTGTTACCGTAAGGAAATATGCCCA
>JAZTXY010000047.1:0-24041 GCA_045636665.1 Eubacteriales bacterium | reverse complement strand
TCCTCTTCGAGCTTCTTAAGCATTTCACCGCCCGACGAAAGCGATGCGATACGCGCATCCTCTTCATCGATACGTTGCTTTAACGAATCGGAAATTGCTACCTTACTTGCTTTGTTGCTGTTCGATGCCGAAAGCGAAACGCGCAACGCCTCAAGCGCGCCGTCTGCTTCCGAGCATTCCTCGTTTATCTTTTCGCGCTTCATTTCGAGCGCTTTGATTTTTTCTTCACGCGATTTGATGCTTTCACCGAGTCGTTCTATATCCATCGCACGGGTGAAAACGCCCACCTTAACGGCGGAGGAGCCGCCCGTATAGCTACCGCCGGCATTGATTATCTGACCGTCAAGCGTAACCGTTTTGATTTTAAAGCCGCTTTGACGCGCGATTGCGGATGCGGAATCGATATTATCGGCAACGACGGTTCTGCCGAGCAGGTCGTTAACGACACCCTCGAACTTTTTGTCGTACTTTGCCAATTCGGATGCGATACCGATATAGCCCTTCATATCCTTGATAGCCGAAACGTCGCATTTTTTGCCGTTTACGCTTTCAAGCGGAAGGAAGGTTGCGCGGCCCAATTTGTTTTCCTTAAGATAGCGGATACAAGCCTTTGCATCCGATTCCTTTTCGACAACGATAAACTGAACCGATGCCGCAAGTGCGGTTTCAAGAGCGATTATATGCTCGTTTTCGGAAGAAATGATGTTTGAAACAGTGCCGTAAAGACCGATTTTTTGACCGTTGTTTTTAATTTCACCCGAGGTGCAGTCGTTAATAACTCGCTTTACGCTTTCCGAATAGCCCTCTAACAGGTTTTCAAGACGGATAAGCTGATCGCGGCGTTGCTCCTCGCCCGATACGGCAATCTTTTCGGCGGTTATTTCGTCGCCTGCGGCACGAAGCGATTGCAATTTGCCTGCGCGCTCGTAATCAAGCGAAACGATTTTATTTTCGGTATCGTTGATAGCCTTATTTATCTCGGCAATCGCCTTTTCGGTTTCGTCAAGCTCTGCCAAAAGCTCGTTCTTTCTGCCGAGCGCGGCGGTTAAAAGGATCGCCGTTTCATCGGCATTGCGGCGCTCCGCTTCAAGAGAAGCGTTTCTCGCCGCTTCAAGAGCGGTTAATTTGCTTTGGTCGACCGTAAGGATTGCAAGACGAGCCGATACCGCTTCGCTTTCCTTATCTGCGGCAATCGAAGCATTGCGCGCATTTTCGTAATCTGATTCCGCCTTTGCGGCTTCCGAAGACAAGGAATTTGTTTTTTCTTCAAGCAATTCCATTGAGGCAACGCATTCGGCAGTATTCTTTTCGACCTCTGCCAATTCCTCGTTTGCAACGGCGACCGTCGTTTTTGCTTCGCCTGCCGATTCCTCTGCGTGGGCAATATCGTTGGTGCAGACGGCTTTTTTACCCTCTGCCTCGCCTTTTTTATGTACTGCCTCGGTCTTTTCGCGCTCACATTCGCTCATTATGCGCGAAAATTCATAGGTTTCGTTAAGTATTCTGTCGGTTGCCTCATCGCAGGATGCCGCTTCCCTTTCGGCGGTATCGAGCGCGATTTTTGCGTTTGCAAAATCGGTTTCGCATTCAACACGGCGCTTGCGGAGATGGTCCAATCTATCGAGCCAAAGGGTGATTTCGATACCCTTCTTTTCCTCGCTTAAAACAAGATACTGCTTTGCGTTTTCGGCTTCCTTTGCAAGCGGACCGATACGCGAGGAAATTTCCGAAAGGATGTCGTTAACGCGGACAAGGTTGTTTTCGGTATCGCGCAATTTACGCTCTGCCTCGAGCTTTTTATAGCGAATCTTTGAAATACCCGCCGCTTCCTCGAAAATACTGCGTCGCTCGTCATCCTTTTGCGAAAGAACCTCGGCAATTTTACCCTGACCGATTACCGAATAGCCCTCTCTGCCGATACCCGTATCATAGAAAAGCTCATAGATGTCCTTAAGACGAACCTGTTTTTTGTTTATGTAATATTCACTTTCACCGCTTCGGTACAGCTTTCTCGTTACCGAAACCTCGGCGTTGTCCGAAAGGCGATAAGCTCCGCTTTTTGCGGAATCCTCGTCTTGTGCTTCTTCGTTTTCGATGGTGATGTGATTTGCGCGGTTATATTCCTCCTCGGTATCGATAACAAGCGTTACCGACGAGCAGTTTGCGGCGGTGCGCGATGCGGTACCGTTGAAAATAACGTCCTCCATACGGCTGCCGCGAAGCGATTTCGCACTCATTTCGCCCAAAACCCAACGTATTGCGTCGGAAATGTTCGATTTACCGCTTCCGTTAGGGCCGATTATTGCCGTAACGCCGCTATCGAAGCTTATTCGGGTTTTG
Source organism: Eubacteriales bacterium (assembly GCA_045636665.1). Classification (GTDB taxonomy): domain Bacteria; phylum Bacillota; class Clostridia; order Oscillospirales; family CAG-382; genus Coliplasma. Next base: position 21,701 of record JAZTXY010000047.1, on the reverse strand, counting down.
TCGGGAAATGACTTAAAACCGTGCATCTCTATTGCTTTAAGGCGCATTTTTTACACACTCCTTGTTTTTGTTTCGGGTTCAAACTGTGCCGAATCGGTTGGATAAATTTCCACGCCGACAGCGCCCGTTTGATTTTTTATCCGATCAATTGCGTATCCTTTATGTCCCGTAAGCATCGAAATATCGTTTTTTCGGATGCCCACTTCAAGTGTTTTGCCGTGGCAATCGCCCGCTTTTTCGCTAATGATTTCGGTATAAACACAGCTTTTTACCAATTCGCCTATCGACGGATGGTTTGCGCCATAACGCGCGTTTTTCAAATTCTCCGAGGCATGAAGACCGATACGCAAGACCTTTACGCCAGAATCGAGAAATATTTTATAGCATTTTGCGGTACGCTCGACCGCATCCTCAAGTGTAAGCGGTTTATATTCTCCCTTTTCCGCCATATCGCAAAGCTTGGTATCCTCAAACACGACGGTTGGATATATCCTTGCTTCGCGCGCGCCCATTTTAACGATATCCCTTGCGGTTTGCAATTCGTCTTCAAGCGTTGAATTCGGCAATCCGACCATCATCTGTCCGCCGAAAACGAAGCCGTTTTCGGTAATCAGCTTTGCCGACTCAAACGAATGGAGCGCGTTGTGACCTCTGCTTGACGAAGCAAGCACCTTATTCGACGTGCTTTGAACACCGAGCTCGATGTTTTTAACGCGGTATTTGGCAAGGATATTTAAAATTTCCTCGTTAATGCAATCGGGACGGGTCGAGATACGGATGCTTTCGGCAACGCCTTTATCTATGTATTCGTTTGCGACCGAAAGAAGCGTTTCCATACGTTTTCTTTCTATTGCCGTAAAGCTTCCGCCGAAAAAGGCGATTTGGCTTTCCTTGAAATCCCCCGATTCGTTTTCGAGCATTAAACGAAGCCGGGCGGTTTCTTCCTCCAAGCTTTTATCGCTGTCAACGCCGGTTATTTTCGTTTGCGAACAGAAAACGCAGCAATTAGGGCATCCCGCATGGGGCACGAAAAAGGAAAAGTTACGATGGTTCTTCATCCAATTCACCGAGAAGTATGAGTGCTTCGTGCGCGGCGGCTTGCTCCGCCTCGCGCTTCGAACGACCGCTTCCCTTGCCAAGCAGATTGGAGTTTAAAAACACCTCATAATGGAAAATTCTGTCGTGGGGAGGGCCCTCCTCGCGCACAAGCGAGTAGGAAAGAACCTCCTCGGGTGTTTGCTGAACGATTCTTTGCAGGCGCGATTTATAGTCCTCGGTGCCTATTTTAATTACGGTTTCAAGCATTTTCATAATGAACGGAAGCACGAATTTTTTCGCGTTTTCCATACCGCCGTCCAAATATATTGCGGCAATAAGCGCCTCGAATGCATCCGAAACGGTGCTTTTTCTGTGACGTCCGCCGCTTGCAAGAGCTTCGCCCTTGCCGAAAAGCATATAATCACCAAGCGAAAGACTGTTTGCGAACACCGCCAGAGTATCCTCGCACACAAGCGCCGCGCGCGTGCGCGTTAAGAATCCCTCATCCGCTTCGGGAAAGCGGTGATAAAGAAATTCCGCGGTGATTATCGAAAGAATCGAATCGCCCAAAAATTCGCTTCGCTCGTTACTTACCGAAAAGCCCCTTTTGCGGTTTTCGTTGCAATAAGACGAATGAGTCAGCGCGACGGTAAGAAGCGTTTTATCCTTGAATTCGTAATTTATTTCTTTTTCAAGAGCTGAAAAATCCTTTTCTTCACTCATTGGGGGTTTCCTCCGAAGCGGTTTCGGTCTTTTTGGCAATATTTGCGGATATTTTTCCGATAGTGTCGTTCTTGCAGTATAACAAAACCTGCTTTATTGCGGAACGGAAGGAATAGGCATCCGAGCTGCCGTGCGCTTTAACGACAGGCTTTGCGAGTCCCAAAAAAGGCGCTCCGCCGTATTCCGACGGGTCAAGACGCTTCTTTAAGCGCTTTGTGTGCTTCAAGGTCATTGCGCCGGCGATTGTTGCCACCGTCGATGCGTGGAAAAGGTCCTTGAGCGTTTTGGACATAAACTTCGCCATACCCTCGATGAGCTTAAGCGTGATATTGCCCGTAAATCCGTCGCACACCAAAACGTCACAGCATCCAAACGGAATCGCCTTGCCTTCGCAGTTGCCGACGAAATTAATTGTTTCATCCTTCGACAAAAGCGCGTGCGCATCGACGTAAAGCTGGGTACCCTTATGCGATTCGGTGCCGTTGTTCAAAAGACCGACACGCGGACGCTCGACTCCAAGCACGTTTTCGGCATATATCGAGCCCATTCGTGCATAAAGATCCAAAACCTCGGGCGTTGCATCAAGATTTGCGCCGCAATCCAAAAGCACGAAGGGTGTTTCAAGAGGGAGCACCGAGCCGAGCGCGGCGCGGCGTACGCCCTTGATACGGCGGATTATCAACGATGCCGCGGTGAAAAGCGCGCCCGTGTTACCTGCGCTTACGACCGCATCGGCAACCCCGTCCTTACAAAGCTTGCAGGCGATGACAAGCGAGGAATCGCTTTTTTCCTTCATCACCTTACCGGGGTCGTCGGTCATATAAACGACGCTTTCGGCAATTTGAGTCGACATATTGTCGGGCAAAGGAGGGAGCAAATCGATCGCTTCCTTTGTGCCGACAAGAATAATATTCAAGCCTTCGTTTGCGAACTCGTTCGCGGCGTCTATCGCACCCTTGGCGAGCTCGCTTGCGGGGTTATCCCCGCCCATTATATCAACTGCTACGGTTATTTTCATTTTACCTTAGCTCCATTTTTTAAGATGTTTTTTCTTATTTGCCTTCGCTCCAGCCGCAATTGTTTTTGCAGTAATAAAACTCGCGGTTCTTTTTCTTCAAAACGGGAGCAGAGCATTGAGGACAGCGTCGTTCGGTGGGGAAATCCCACGAGGAAAAGCCGCACTTGGGATAGTCCTCGCAAGCGTAATATACCTTGCGGCTCTTGGTCTGCTTTACCATTACTCGCTTTCCGCATTCGGGACAAGCGATACCGCTGTCGCGACGGTAAGGCACAGCCGTTTTACATTCGGGATAATTACGGCAGGCAAAGAAATTGCCGTGAGGGCCCTTGCGAAGAAGCATATCACTGCCGCAGTTGGGACATTTTTCGTCCGCGATAACCTCGGCTTGCTGTTTTTCTTCCTCTTCTTCCTTTTCTGCCTCTGCGCCGAGACGCTTTGTGTTTTTACATTTCGGATAGTTGGGACAAGCGGCGAATTTGCCGTATTTGCCGGTTCTTTCGATCATAACCGAGCCGCATTTTTCGCAGATCATTCCGGTTTCGACCTTGGGAAGCTCGACACGCTCACTGCCGAGAGTTTTTTCGGCATCCTCAAGCTGAGAGCTGAAATGGCGGTAGAATTCACGAAGCACCTCGATATATTCGCTTGTGCCCTCTTCGATTTTATCCAAGTCCTCCTCCATTTCGGCGGTGAACTTATAGTCGACGATATGCGAAAACGCCTTTTTCATCGTTTCTGTGGTGATAACGCCCAATTCGGTGGGAATCAATGTCTTACCGTCGCGGCGGATATATCCGCGCGAGATTATGGTCGTAATCGTTGCGGTATAGGTCGACGGTCTGCCGATGCCCATATCCTCAAGCGCTTTACTCAACGAGCCTTCGGTGAAGCGCATCGGAGGTTGAGTGAATTTTTGTTCGGGCTCGACGGTCTTCGAAACGATTTTATCTCCCTCGTTAAGCTCGGGCAAAGTTGTCGAGCTTTCTTCATCGGGATTTTCATCGCCTATATCGCCGTAAACTGCGGCAAAGCCGCGGAATTTAACGGTGTGGCCGTTTGCACGGAAGATGCATCCGCCGGAAACGATATCGGCAGTAACTGTATCCAAAAGCTCGGGCGCCATTTGCGATGCGATAAAGCGGTCCCAAATGAGCTTATAAAGCTTATATTGGTCGTTGGTTATCTTGCCGCGCAAAGATTCGGGCGTTATCGAGGGGTCGGTGGGACGAATCGCTTCGTGCGCGTCCTGAGCGTTCTTTTTAAGCTTGTATTTATTGGGTGTCGAGGGATAATATTCGGCACCGTAATTGTTGACGATTACCTCTTTTGCAGCTTCTCTCGCTTCATCGGAAATACGTATCGAGTCGGTACGCATATAGGTGATAAGACCGTGCGCGCTCTTTTCACCGATATTAACACCCTCGTAAAGCTCTTGGGCGATAAGCATTGTCTTTTGCGATTGGAACGAAAGCTTGCGGTTCGCATCCTGAAGCAGTGTTGAAGTAATAAACGGAGGTGCGGGACGGCGTTGCTTCACAGCACGCTTGACCGATTCCACGGTAAAATCGCCGCTGTTTATTGCGGAAAGAACCGCTTTAACGTCGGATTCGTTAGCAAGCTCCTGCTTTTTGCCGTCGCGTCCGTAATATTTTGCCTTGAACGCTTCGCCGTCCTTGGTGATGAACATTACGGTGATTACCCAATATTCATCGGGCACGAACGCTTGAATTTCCTGCTCACGTTCAACAACGATTCGCGTTGCGACCGATTGAACACGTCCTGCGGAAAGTCCGTTTTTGATATGCTTCCAAAGGAAGGGACTGATTTTGTAGCCGACAAGACGGTCAAGGATTCTTCGCGTTTGCTGGCTGTTGACCAAATTCATATCGATGTCGCGCGGATGCTTTATTGCTTCCTTGACGGTATTCTTGGTAATTTCGTTAAACGTGATACGCTTGGTTTTTGCAGGGTCGAGCGCAAGCACGTTTGCAAGATGCCAGCTTATTGCCTCGCCTTCGCGATCGGGGTCGGCCGCCAAAAATACGCGGTCAGCCGCCTTTGCTTCCTTACGAAGCTCGTTGATAAGATCGCCTTTGCCGCGAATGTTGATATATTGCGGTTCAAAATCGTTCTCAATATCTATACCGAGCTTACTTTTGGGGAGGTCGCGTACGTGTCCCTTGGACGATTTGACCTTATAGCCCTTGCCGAGAAAGCCCTTGATTGTATTCGCCTTGTGAGGCGATTCAACGATTACAAGTGTGTTCATCAAATTTCTCCTTGAGTAGGTTTCGCGTTAGTTTTTGATTTAGCGATTGTTAACCCTAAGCGGTTATTTCAAAATTTTGAGGATATAAACCTGCCGCCCGGACAGGAAATTATACTTCCGTCGATTTCCATAAATGTCAATTCGGTCATTACGTCCGAAATATTGCTTCCGATTCTTGCGGCAATTTCATCTGCCGTGATCGGCTTTGCGCCCTTTAATACCGCCATAATGGCTTTTGCAAGGTCACCCGAAAAGATTTTTTGCTCGGGCAACTGTTCTTCGGATATCTGTTCGGGAACAAATTCTTGCTTTGCTTCCTTGATTTCCGTGACTTTTTCGGGCTGCTTCTTTTGTTTACCCGTTTCCTTTTTTACAGTCATCACGCTTCCGTAAGAATCAAGCCTTTCGGTTGTTGACGGCTTATAGGTTTTCACCTTGTCGGGGTGATCGATCATAAGCTTGCCCAAAACGTCCATCGGCTCGGTTACGGCAGGTATTCCCGATTTGATAAGCTGATTCGTGCCCGCGTTTTCGGCACCCAGCGCACCGGGTATTGCAAAAATCATTCTCCCCTGCGACGTTGCGTGACGCGCCGTTATCAACGCGCCGCTTGTTTCGCCGGCTTCGGCAATTACAACGGCGTTGGAGATACCGCTGATTATTCGGTTGCGGTTCGGGAAATCCGCCCTTGTGCGCGGTGCTCCCGGATAAAGCTCGCTTATAACGAGTCCGCGTTTATACAAGGTTTCAAACGCTTTTAGATTTTCTTTGGGATAAATATCGCCGATCGGGTTGCCCAACACGGCAACTGTATAGCCGTCTGCCATAATCGCGCCGCGGTGTGCGGCGGTATCGATTCCTTTTGCAAGCCCGCTTATGACGTAAGCGCCGCTTTTTGCGAAGTTATAGGCAAACGCTTCGGCGGTTTGCTTACCGCGGTCGGTCATATTTCGCGTTCCGACGATTGCAATGCACGCGGCTTTATTCAAGTTGCGGAAATCGCCTATCGAATAAAGCGCAACGGGCGGCATTTCGATGTCGCGTAATTTTTCGGGATAAAGCTCGTCGTAATAGCCGGTGATTTTAACACCCATCGAATCACAGCGCTTCATCACCTCAAAGGCAGACGAATTATCCTTGTTTTCGAGCCGTTTGATATATTTCGATTTCGATTCGCCCAAAAACGAAAAATCTTCGCAGTTGTAAATATCTTCTATGTTCGAGAATTTTGTGAAGATTTTGCTTACAAGACGGCTGTATAACCCAACCGCTTGCTGAAGCCAGATGTAAAGCAGTTCGTTTTTCATTACATTCTCCCGCGCTTTGCTTCCCAAAGGCATATTGCGGAGGCGGTTGCGGCATTAAGACTTTCGGTCTTTCCCGACATGGGGATTATTGCCGTCATACTGCAAGCGCCGATAACCTCGTCGGTCAAGCCCTTGCCTTCGTTGCCGATGGCGAAAATATCGTTTTCGTTAATTTCAAACTCGCCCAAGGTATATGCTTTGTCCGTCAAGGCGGTCGCAATAACGCGGCGGTTTTGATTTTTCAACGCCTCAACAGCTTCGACCGTGTTCGGACAAACGAAAATTTCGCCCGTGAACAACGCGCCCATAGTTGCGCGTACGGTTTTCGGAGAAAAAACGTCTGCGCACCTGCCGCAAAGCAACACCTTGCAGTCAAGCGCGGTCGCGGTGCGTATGACCGTACCGACGTTGCCGTTATCCTGCAGGTCAACAAGCATTATTGCGTTTCCGATTGCTTTTTGCGAAAGCTCGGCATATTCAATTTCATCCCCGACAAAGGTAACGCTTTTTAAATATTCGGCAACCGTAAAAATACCCTGCGGCGCTTTTTCCTCGGTGAGCTTTTCATAAACCGAATCGGTCACCTCGAAAACCTCGCAATTTGCGGCTTCTATAAGCTCCGCATATTTGCCGAAAGCATCCTCACGCACGAAAAGCATTTTCGGGGTATTTCCCGCCTTAAGGAATTCCTCCAAAAGGTGTACGCCCTCGAAATAGAAAAGACGCGTTTTTTCTCTTTCGCGTTTATCGCGCAATGCGGTAATATTCTTTACTGTCGGGTTGTTTCTCGATTCTATCCTTTTAACCATAATTTTCCCAAAAAAAGAAAGCATACTATTATATTATATAATAATAGTACGCTTTTTAAATATTGTCAATATAAATTCAACATTTTTTTGCAAGCAAAATTCTGTCGATTTTCGAGTAATCGCGCAACACAGCCACGCTATATCCGTTTTCCTGCAAAATACGCGAAACGTCCTCGCATTGATCGATGCCGATTTCATAAATCAGTATGCCGTCTTTTTTAAGAATGTGCGGCACCAATGCGGTAACTATGCGGTAATAACGCAAGCCGTCTTCACCGCCGTCAAGCGCCGTATCGGGCTCAAAGCCGACCTGCGGAGAAAGCGTTTGGATATCGTCTGTCGGAATATAAGGCGGATTGCAAATAACTACGTCCAGAGGGCGTTCGATAATCGACGCAAGCTCGATATAATCGTCCTCGTCAAGCGCATCGAAGCGGCGAACCGAAACGTTTTTTTGATCCTCGAGATTTTTTTCGGTATAGGGCAGTGCCTTTAACGAAAGCTCGAGCGCATAACCGCTTACGGTAGGCTTTTCGGCAGCGATTGCTTTTGCGATGCAACCGCTTCCGCTGCAAATGTCGGCAAAAAGGTCGCCGTCCTTAAGCACGCCGAGCGCCGCCTTTACGCCGATTTCGGTATCGCTTCGCGGAATGAAAACGCCGTCGCCGACGCTGATTTCATAGCCGTAGAAATTGCACTTTCCGAGCACGTATTGCAACGGCTTTCCGAGCGAAAGCTCAAAAACCGCGCCGCTTATAAACGGGTCGATCGAGCGCGAAGCCTCGTCGTCAAGATGAGCGAGAAGATGACCGCGTTCTACGTTCAACGCTTCGCAAAGTAGCATATCGGCAATAACGTCGCCTTCATCGGGAGAAATTTCAAGAAGCATTTCGCGCAGCTTTGCGCGGTATTGTTTAAGCGTCAATTTTTTCCTCCTCGGCAGTGCCGTTTTCTTCGGTATTTTCTGTGTTTTCTGTATTTTCGACAGCGTCTTCGGATGTTGAAGCTTCTACGCTTTTTTCATTTTGCCATTCTTCCATAGCGGCAAGGCATTCATCGTAAAATCCGGGGAAATCATCGGGAAGCGCGCATTTAAGCGAGGTTATGCCAACCTCGATTATATCGTCGCTCGGTTCACGCGTGGTGAGGTTTTGCATCCAAAGTCCGGGACGCGAAAGCGCGCGGATAACCGCATTGTCGTGTCTGCCCGCATAACGGATAAATTCGTAGCCGATACCGACGGTAAGGGGCAAAAGCGCAATCTTGAGCAAGCTGCGAAGCCAAACCGTTTCAACAGCCCAAAGGAAGATTATGCCGACGGCGATGGAAAGAATTATCATCGAGAACATAAAGCTTGTACCGCAACGGGGGTGGAAGCGCGAATGCTTTTTAACGTTTTCAACGGTAAGCTCATCGCCCGCTTCATAACAGAAAATGCTTTTATGTTCGGCGCCGTGATACATATAAACGCGCTTCATATCGGGAATGAACGCAGTAAGCCAGATATACAAAATAAAAATTATGACCTTAAAAACGCCTTCGACGATATTGCGCCAAACGTTTGCCGCCGCGCCGTCGAGGTTGGGAATATTATCGAAAATAAGGCCGCCCAAAAAGGTGGGCAGGAATATAAAAAGTCCAACGGCAAGAGCAACGCCCAAAACCAACGAGATTGCCGAAATAAGACCGATCAACCATTTTCCGCCGTGATTTTCAAGCCATTTGTCGAATTTCGAGGTCGATTCCTCCTCGGTCGTATCGAGTCCGAGCATATCGGTACCCGTTGTGATGGTGGAAAAGGACATTACCATCGATTCAACAAAATTAACCACACCGCGGATAAGCGGCCATTTAAGTATCTTGCATTTGTCGGAAATGGATTTATTTCCCTTTCGGGTTACCGAGATTTTTTTGTTATCCAATCTGCGCACTGCGATAGCCGTGTGTTGCTTGCTTCGCATCATAACGCCTTCAACGATGGCTTGACCGCCTACGGCACCTCTACGAGCAGAAAGACCGCAAACGTTGTTTTCGCCAGCTTTTTCTTTTTTACTCATTTTATCCTCACATAGCAGTTGATTTTCTTTCGATTTTGTATTATACTATATAAAACTCGAAAATAAAACCCCTTTTTTGAAAATTTACAAGTTTTTAACGGTTTTAGGTATGCAAGAAAAGATTTTTACTAAAAATGACAGCGGATTTATTTGCGGACATTGCGGAAAAGAGGTGCCGCCCTTGGGCTACAGCTCGCGCAATCATTGTCCGTTTTGCCTTTATTCGAAGCACGTTGACGTTAACCCCGGCGACAGAGCGGCGGATTGCGGCGCGATGATGCGCCCGAGCGCGGTGACGGTAAACTCCAAAAAGGGCTTTATCATCACCCACAAATGCGTTAAATGCGGTGCCGAACGAAACAACAAGATGCAAACCGACGATGATACCGCATTGCTCATAAAGCTTACAAATCCCTATAATTTGGAGAATTATGAATGAACGAAAAGCTTGAAAACAAAGAAATAAACAAACCCGAAATTAAAGAAACGCGGTTTTACACCCTAAAGCTTGTAATCGTTACGGCAATCGCTTTTGCCGCCGCATTGCTCCTCCGTCGGTCAATGGGCGTAATCGCGATGTTTCCGCTTTCGCTTATTCTCTGCTTCGTTTCGGCGGTTATCGACATAAGCGCGATTACGAAGGCTGTCGTTTTCGGGGTTATGGTGTTTACGCTTAACTCTATCGAAAACAAAAACACCGAGGTTGCGGTTGTATTTTCCGCATTATGTATACTTGCTGTTTTGCTTTCGCATTATTCGTATTACAAAATAAGAGCTTCCAAAAAAATCGGCATTCCCATCGCCTCGGCAAGCGGTTTGCTTTGTATCGCCTTAAGCGTTATTTTTGTCGGAAACCCCTTTTCGGCAATAGCTGCGCAGGACCTTATAACGCCCTATACCGAAGCAAATTACCCCAACAACGAAAATGCCGCCTTGGGCAGCTTTGAATTCACCGAAATCTATTATGATTACAAATTAAACGCCTATTGCGTCGATGCAAACAGCAGTAAATTCCCGACCGAGCCGTCACCCATTTCGGTTAACGGCGAAGTGCTTTACGACAGCTTTTATCCCCTTATGGAGGGCAAGATAAGCTCGGCTTATGTATCGGATATGTCAGCAATTCTGCGCGAAAAGCTGCCCGACGCAAGCTTTAGAGTAGAATTTGACGGTTTTGTTTCGCTTCCCGACCAAGCAATACTCGCATCGGAAAGCGGCGCGATTTACGGCAACGTAAGATACGATATTTTTGTCGGCGGCATCCAAAGCGCAAAGGATATGAAGACCGCGGTTGCCGAAATGGTAAACGCAATCGATTCGGCAGGCATCGGATATGCCCGGCTGACCTTTAAAAGCGGTATCGGCTTGTGGATGAGAAGAAGCGTTACAGTGGACTCCAATCACCTAAAGGGACACCTCGCGTTAACCGTCGATTACGTTCCCGTTATTAACACCAACGAGTTTTCGGAATATGTCCGTCAAGCAATTTTAAGTAAATAATTATGTAAACCGTCTGCATTTTTTCGAAAGAAAGATTCAGACGGTTTTTATAATTTTTTTATTAATTGGCAACACTATCCCCAACAAGAGAAAATACATATACTTTTGTTAGAAGGAGTGTTTAAGTTGAAAATACAAAACGGCGAAGAAAATATACGCCGAGGGGACATATATTATGCCGACCTTAGCCCCGTTGTCGGCTCGGAGCAGGGAGGGATACGCCCCGTGCTCATCGTGCAAAACGATATGGGTAACCGATACAGCCCGACAGTGATTGCGGCAGCGATAACGAGCCGTACCGGAAAAACCAAGTTACCGACGCATATCGAGGTTTCGGCGAATAAGGAAACGCAGGGCGAAAATTGCGGTCTTGCAAAAAACTCGGTTATTTTACTCGAACAAATACGAACTATTGATAAAAAGCGTCTAAAAGAGCGTATGGGCAAGCTTGACGAACAGACAATGCAGCAGGTCGATTCGGCAATCGGAATCAGCTTTGGATTAAACTGAAGCGCTTTGCTTTCGACACAAACCGCTTTTCGCTTTAAATGTCAAAAGGCACTCATCACGAGTGCCTTTTTGTTATTTCTTATGCTTTATTATCATAACCGCCGCGACAGCAACGATTGCAAGACCGAGAACCGACAACAATGCGATAAGCCAAATCGGTACGCCGTTATCGATTTGGGGCTCTGTCGTTAAATCGCCAACAGAATCCTCGCTTTCGGAATTTGATTCGCCGGTGCTTGTTTCCAAGGGAAGAACCGTCACCTTAACGGTAACCTCCTCCGAACGGTTAAAGCCGTCGGTAACAACAACGGTAAAGCTGTCTTCGCCGACAAAGCCGTCGTTTGCACGGTAGATGAGTGTTTTTTTATTTGCCGCAGCCGCAACGCTTCCGTTTTGCGGCTCTTGAGGAAATTCAACCTTAACGTCGCCCCAGAACGAATCTTCGTCAACGATATTTATGGTCACCATCCCGCGCGAATCGCCCTCGGTAAGCTCCATATCGCTCACTTCAACCTTCGGAGCATCGTTTCGGTAGGTGTTATGAATAAAGTTAAACGTAAGGTCGTAAAGACGGCGGAGATAAATACCGCGCGGTGTTTTGGTATCGGCATAACAGAAATCGTAAAAGCTGCCGGGGCCGGCGCCCTGATAATAAGTTTTAAAGCTGTTCATATATCCGGTTTTTGCGCCGTAATAAAGATAGCTTTCGTAATTATAGCCCGCTTTTAAATAATCGTCGCCTTTGAAATACGACGGCTCGTTTGTTTCCATTTCGACGCCGAGATAATTGTTGTACGCAGATTGTGCAAACTCATCAAGCATTCCGATTTCAAAATAATCCTTGTTTGAAAACGCAACGTTGGGCTGCATTACCGCGGAAGAAAAACCGAGCTCCTCCCAATGGTCAAAGCCGATTGAAAGATAAAACGGGTCGAATATCGTTTTTAATTTTCTTTTTGTTACATATTCGTTGAACGCCTTTGCCAGCTCCGCCTCGTGATTCGAATCGGAATAATTTATCTCCTCGCGCAACCAATAAAAGCCTGCAAGCTCAAGATTTTCATAGCCCTTTTCCTTGAATGCGTTTATGCACTTGTCGGCATACCATTCGATTATTGCGGTGCGCTCGTCAAGCGTTACGCAATATTCGTCGATTCCGTCACCGTTGATATCGCCGAAGGGCTTATCGAGCACCGTCGGGTAAGGCATTGTTAAAAACACCTTGTATTTTTTCTCGATTCCCAATTCGCCGTAAACTCTGCCGACAACGTTATTCAGCGCGTACAGATCCTGTCCGTCCTTAAAGGTATGCTCAAAATAAAGCTCCCAATCGGACATTACCGCACCCGATTTGCCGTTGGTTTTTACCAATCTGCCGCCCGACGGATAATCGCCGTGGCAGGGTACGAATGCAACGGCATCAAACATCGTGCCTTGGATATTGCCGTTTGCATCGAGATATGCAACGTACGGAAGAAGCCATTCCTCGGAAAGAATCGCTTTTTCGGGATTGGAGGCATAATAGCCGTTGTAAATCTTTATTACGTCGGAAACGCCGTCAAGACTTTTGAAATATCCCTTCGGCTCGGCAATTTCATCGGGAGCAACGGCTTCTTCGCCGCCGCTTAGCGTTTTACTGCCAAGCACTTGAATTTCATCGCAAAAGGTAAAAATATCGCTTGAAAATTCGACCTTTACAAAGCGCGCCGAATAGGTTTTATCAAGTGCAACCTCAAATTCGCATCTTGCGGCAACCGAATAGGTAAGGTCGTAATTGGTTTCGTATTTTTTTACGGTTTGATAATTTGTTCCGTCATCGGAAAGATAAACGTTTATGTAACGCGGCGCGTAAACACCCGAGGGACGGTTATGGAAAAACGACGCTTGAACCTTGGTTATTGCGCAATTGCTTTTAAGGTCAAAAGTGACGAATCGGCTTTGCGAACGAAACGCTTTATACCAAAGCTCGTTGCTTTCAACAGCGGGCGCAAGCTTTCCGTCGGTAAGCTGACCGTTATCGACGTCGAATTTAACGCCGTTTTCAACAAAATTATCGTAGGACATCGTTGTCGGCTCGCCCGATTCGACGGTATATGACATTCCGGCGACTAAATTTTCCTCGGCTTGTGCCGAAACCGAAAGGCAAAAGGAATTTAAAAGCAAAGCGAGGGTTACAAGGAGTGCCTTTTTAATCATTTTTTTCCTCCGAAATTATGTCGAAATAGATTTCTCCGATAAGCTCGTGACCGTTTGCATTGGGATGCGGATCGAAGCTGATGTTTGCCGTAAGCAGACTTATACCTGCATTTGTAAGCTTTTTGTTTGATTTGTCAAATTCCGACCATACCGGAACGAGCTCGTATCCGTATTTCTCGGCAAGAGATTCGATAGGCGCGTTAAGACATGCAACCGCTCTCTCGCCGTGAGCGGCAAGATTAAGCTTTTGCTCAACGTCCTGAAACGAAAGATTTATATCCTTATACGGGTTATAAACCGTTTGGAAATAAATCGTCGCGTTGGGATTTATTTTTCGTATTTCGGCAATCATTTGGGGAATTTCTACCTCCAAGCGCTTGCCTGCATCGGTGATGAGCGAATTGAAGGTTTCGCTTTCAAAGGCGATATTTATTGCGCCGAACACACCGCTTAACACGTCGCAGGCATAGGCAAGCTTTTCCTTTTCCTCGCCCTCGGGTGTCATTGTGTATTTAAAATAATCGGCAACCGCCTTCGGGTCGAGCTCCGTCAATGCGTTCATTGCGGTTTCGACAGTGTCAAGCATTTGTAAAATATTGTTGCCGCCGATGCTGATTATCACGCTGTCGCAATCCTTAAGCTCCTCGGGCGGAGTCGTTTTTAAAAATTCGACCAATTCCGCCCCCGTACGACCGTCAACGCCGTAATTCGCAACGCTTGCTTCCTTGTAGACCGATTTAAGCGAAAGCTCCAAAAGCGACGAAAAACGCATACTTTCGGGTGATTCAAGCCCATATCCGCGCGCTATCGAATCGCCGATAACAACGGTTTTATAGCTGTCCCTTTCATTTTCGGAGGCATCGACCGAAACGCCGTTGATAGTCGGAATATCGGAAAGCTCGATTTTATCGTCCGACGTATATTCTTTGTCGTTTTCCGATTGACCCGCGTCGTTATTTTCGGTGCTTAAGCAGGCGCAAAACGACATCGGAAATATCGAAAATATCAAAAACAATATAAGTGCTTTTTTCATTGTTATTCCTCATTTCAGAGCAGTTTGCCCTAATAGATTTATTATAAAACGCGATATATAAAAAATCAAGTAAAATTAATCATATTTAATGCATATATTTACATAAGAGGTGATTGACTTGAACGGCATTAAACGATTTATGCTTAACAATTCGCTTGCGGCGACAAGCGCGTTGATTAAAGACGAAAATATATATGCCGCAGACGGAAGGGAATGTAACGTTCACCTTTTCGATTTATGCGGGAACTATTCACACCAAATCTGTACCGCACGCGCATACACAAGGTTGCGGTATATGGAAGAAAACAACGTTTTTACCGCATTGGGATGCGATTGCAGTAACCGAATTTACTGTATCGACGAAAATTTTAACGAGCTGGGCTATACAAGAATAAGCGTCGGTTGCAATTCCGCCTTGAATTTCGGCGCAATGACCGACGTTTCGTCAATCTTTTTGTCGAACGGACAATTTTTCGTGACCGCTTTCGAAAAGGCGGCTTTCCTTTTCGATTCAAACGGAAATATGGCTTCACAGCTTTGCAGGGCGGATAACGGCGAAACGATAACCGATTTTATTTCATTCGGCGAGGAAAGATTCGCCTTTGCTACCCGCAAAAGCAATTTTACCGTCGTAACAATTTCGGACAACGGAAAATCGCAAAGCGCCGTTGTTGACAGCAAGCTTTCGTTAAGAATGCTTTTTTTCAAGGACGAAACCGTTTACGGCTTGTTCGGATACAGTTATATCTATAACCGTATCGTGCCGATTTATACAAACGGGAATCTTACCCTGCCGAAAGCTATTGAAAACTGCTGTTCTCCGTGTTAAAATAGGGTTATCCCAAAAGACACGGAGCGAAAAAGCTTATGGAAAGAAATTTGCTTGACGAAAAGACCTTGAATTTAATAAAGCCGCGCAAAGAGGATTCGAGCAAGGGCGATTTCGGTACGCTTTTAACCCTTTGCGGCAGTAAAAATATGACGGGCGCGGCATATTTTTCGGCTATGGGCGCATTAAGAAGCGGTGTTGGGCTTTTGCGCTTTTGCGGAAACGAAGATACGCTTGACAAAATACAGCAAATCCTTTTCGAGCCGACCTTTTTGTCCTTGGAAGATATAAAAAACACAAATTACACCGCATTTCTTTGCGGTTGCGGTATCGGTCGCACCTATGACGTCTGTCTTGAAGAAATTTTGACCGATTGCAACGCCCCTTGTGTGCTCGATGCCGATTGCATAAATTTTCTCTCACAGCATATTGATGTATTGGGGAAAATGAAATGCCAAAAAATTCTCACACCGCATCCCGGTGAAATGGCACGGCTTTGCAAAACGAGCATCGATGAGATTCAGGCGAGCCGTGAAGAAATTGCAATGAATTTTGCAAGGGAGCATAACTGCATACTCGTGCTTAAGGGCAAAAACACCGTTGTTGCCGATTCAAACGGCGATATTTTCATAAACCAAAGCGGTTCAAGCGCACTCGCAAAGGGCGGCAGCGGCGACGTTTTGGCGGGCGTTATCGCTTCACTTCTCGCGCAGGGCTACAGTGCGATCGACGCGGCAAAATTAGGCGTTTACGTTCACGGGCTTGCGGCGGATAACCTTGTGAAAAGCTATGGAAAAAGCGGTGTGATACCCTCCGACCTACCGAAGGAGATAGGCAGAATACTTGGCTGAACGTCCCCAAAATTTTAAGGGGTTGCGTTTTTTGAAAAAGACATTTTTAGTCGTTTTTTCGTTTTTGATACTTCTGCTTTCGTCTTGCAAAAGCAATATCGATATCAGGGATCAATTTATGCTTCCGATGCGATTTTCGGCAAGCACGGCGGGAAGCGATTCGCGGTATTTTGTAAATATCACAAGCTCATATTGTGACGTCGAATTTGCGGACACGAGTATTCTCGGTGGCGCGACGCTCCACTTCGAGGACGGCAACAGCTATACCTCCGTCGGTGAATTTAAGTTTCCTGTCGACGAAAACAAATTTCCCGCAATGAAAGCCTTAATGAAGGCGATTCGGTTGATTGTAAACAGCGAAATTGAGGGAGCCGAAAATGAAAACGGCGTTAAGTACACTATTGACGAAACCTCGATTTTGGTGTATTATGATAAAGATACCAACAAAGTAATCGGCATAAGAACGGAGGAGCTCGGACGGGTTTTTGAATTTGCACTGTCCGATCTTGAACCTTATGAAGCACAGAGTAACGGCGCGAGTCGATCTTGACCGCATCGGACACAACTACAATTACATAAAATCGCTTGTCGGCGACGCGCGTGTGATGGCGGTCGTTAAAGCCGATGCTTACGGTCACGGCTCGATTGCGGTTGCGAGAAAGCTCGAAGCCCTTGGTTGCACCGATTTTGCCGTTGCTTGTCTCAGCGAGGCGCAGGAACTTCGAGCCTTCGGCATAACCGGCAACATCCTTATTCTCGGCCCGACAGACGCAAAGCTTATCAACGAAGTAATCGAGGGTGATTTCATACAGACCGTCGACAGTCTTGATTATGCGAAAGCGCTTGCCAAGCGCGGCAGAGTGAGAGTGCATATCAAGGTCGATACAGGTATGTCGCGTCTCGGCATCTATTGCCATAGCGAAATGTATATTTCTCCCTGCGCGGATGAAATAAGCGGTATAGCATCGCTTGAAAATATATCCGTCGAGGGGATATTCACCCACTTTGCCGACAGCGACGGCGACGGCGAGCAATTTACAAGATGGCAGTACAAAATATTTACTGCTCTGCTTTCCGAGCTTGAAGCGCGCAATATAAACGTAGGAATCCGCCATTGCTGTAACAGCGCGGCGACGATAAGATACCCTGAAATGCATCTCGATATGGTCAGAGCCGGAATTATACTTTTCGGTCTTATGCCCTCTGCGAATATAAAGGACGAAAATATCCGCCCTGCTATGCGGCTTTCGGCACGCGTTTGTGCCGTTCATACGCTCAAAACGGGGGATTGTGTAAGCTACGGATGCGGTTACCGCGCAAAGCGCGATACTCGCGTTGCGGTCATCGCCATCGGGTATGCCGACGGATTTTCGCGCGTATATTCGGGCAAGGAGCTTATCCGTATCAACGGCAAGACCTTTGCTACCGTCGGAAGGATATGTATGGATATGTGCATGGTGGATATCGGGCTTGATTTTGAATGCTCGGTACGTGACGAGGCGGTCATTTTTGAAACGGCCGAGGATATCGAACGGCTTGCAAACGCGTTGGGCACGATAAATTATGAGATTCTTTGCTCGCTGAAGCACAGAGTTAAGCTTGAATACGTTTAAATAAACAAAAGACAGAGAACGAAAAATTTCTCTGTCTTTCTTGTTTTTTACAGTCATCCCTCAATAGCAACGTCGCAAGAAAAAAGGCCGTTTTGAAAACGACCTTTTTGCATAATTATTCAGATTAAACCTCGATCCACTCGCCGGGGTTTGCAATTGCTTTGTTACCTGCTTCGATAATGCCCATTACCGAAACGGTTTCGGCATGGTCGGCAAAGGTTTCGCCGGTTTTGAAGAAGGTGCAGAGCTTGTTAATGAAGTTATCGAAATAACCGGTCATCTGGGGAACCTTGTAGATAGAGCCGTCTTCGTAGTTAACGACCATTTCAAAATCGATGCCCTTCCAATCGTAGTGGCTCATAACAGCGCGTCTGCCGTTAGAAAATTCGATAACCATGGTTTCATAGCCGCTGCCGACCGACATAATTCTCTTAACCTCACTGCCCATAAGAACAACTATAGGCTCGATTTGGTGGATAGCATAGGTATCGAATCTGCCGGGACCGCGAGAGTTGATAAAGCAAATGCCTTCGCGCGGAACCTCTGCCAATTCGTTTGCGAAACGGAGCGCAGAGGTCGAGAAGAAGGGTGTGTTGTTTGCTTCGCCGATAGCAACGATTTCCTTTGCAATATCCTTGGTGAGCGCAAAGGTCTTGTCAACGTAAACGCGTTTGCCGCTTGCAAGCGGTTCGCGACAGAGGTCTAAATGTCTTTCGGGGTTATCGGGCGAGAGAACGATTATGCAATCGCTCTTTTCAACGACCTCGGCAATGGTGTTGCAGCGTTCAACACCGAACTTTTCGCACCATTCGTCGGTGGTAAGTCCGCCTTCCTTATCCTTTTCGGCATAAGCATAAGCAACCTTGAATTCATCGCCAAACTGCTGAGCGATAAATTTCGGATAGTTGTTAGCGTGCCATTCGTCAAGGAAATAATCAATAAAGCCGATCTTAATCATTTTTATGCTCCGATCTTGTCCTTCAAGAAGTTTACTGCAAGGAGAATGTCGGCATAGGGATCGTCGCCGCATTCGCGTTCAACGGTAAGGAAGCCGTTAAAGCCGATGTCGGAAAGTGCCTTAAGATATGCGTCAAAGGGAACGTTACCCTCTCCGAGAGGAACTTCAAGGAAGTAGTCGGAAAGACGAAGGTCTTCAATGCCGCCTTCAGCGAAGAAGGTGTAAACCTTACGGGGATCGATAATAAAGCCCTTGCCGTCCTTTGCGTGGGTATGAACGATATAGCTGCCGAGGGTATAAACCGCTTCAACAGGATCGGTACCGGTGCACATAACAAGGTTTGCAGGGTCCATATTTACGCCGAAGCCCTTGGAATTAACGTCGTCAAGGAATGACTTAAGACGCGCTGCGGGTTCGGGACCGGTTTCGATTGCGAAGGTAACGCCGACGGAAGCGGCATATTCGCCGATTTCACGGCAAGCATTAAGCATATTCTTGTATGCTTCGCATTCGGTATCACATTTATTGGTATCCTCCGCGCATTCGGGAACAACACCGATGTGGGTGGTAACTACCTTGGTGCCAAGACGTACGGCAAGGTCTGCAACCGCTTTGCTTGCAGGGATCTTCCAAGCGTTTTCGTCAGCACGTTCAAAGCCGTGACCGCCGAAGTCGCCGCAAACAGCGGAGATAACGAGTCCGTATTGGTCCAAAAGACCGCGAACGCGTTCAACCTTTGCATCGTCAAAGGTATCGTATTTGTTTTCGCCCTCAACAACGTAAAGCTGGATGCCTTGTGCACCAACCTCAGCCGCTTTAGCGAGGCCCTGCTCGAAGGGGAGTTTGAAGGAGTCGGTCATAACGCCAATTTTGAAATTAGCCATAATTCACCTCATAAAATTCATTATGTTTTTTTATTTTTATTAGGTCAACCCACAAGTGTTTTAAACACTTCGGGAGCAAAATAGAACAAAGTTACGATAATAGCTCCTGCGCCGAGTACGCCGAGCGCAATCGGAAGAAAGCTTTTTTTAAGGTCAAGTCCGAGCGTTATTGCAATAAGCGCACCCGTCCAAGCACCTGTGCCGGGGAGAGGAATTGCCACGAAAAGGAAAAGTCCCCAAAAGAGCGCGCGTTTTGCGCCCGAATTCATTTTTGCGACCTTTTTTTCGCCTATTTCAAGTATTTTGCGGAACGGACGCCCGAATTTTTCAAAGCTTGCAAAATATCTTAAAACCTTGCCGCCGAAAAGGATGAGAAACGGCACGGGAATAAGGTTGCCGATGAATGAAAGAAGCGCCACCGGAACAATATCAAGCCCAAAGCTATAAAGTCCTATGGGTATAGCGCCGCGCAATTCGATAACGGGCACCATACTGATTGCCAGAACGATTAAATAATTTAACATTTTTTATCCTTTAATCTTTTTCGTAATAATCGGAATAGGTTATCGGCCCGTACCACACAAGATAGTCCTTTTGACCAAGCTGTTCCTTGCGCGTGTCAAACTCGGCGCATATTTCGGCGCCAACCGTTGCGGTGCCGTAATCGGAAAATTCAAGCCCTGCCGAAACCGATTCGTCATTTTCGGTGATTTTTACGTTAATATCACGAATAAGCTCGTTCGATACCGTAATTTCAATACCGACGGTCGTTTCATCTCCGCGCTTGCCCATTTCATTTCTCGCATCGCGGATATTATCGAGCACCATATTATATTCGTCAGCCGTGGCAAAGCAATCCTTCGACCCTTGGATGATTTCATAAAGCGTATCGATAGCCTTATTAACAGACAGCGAAAAGGAATATTTTCCGTTTTGGTCTTCCTCGGTATAAACAAAGCCGTAATTTTCGGTCATATACTCATCCGAAAAATAGGTGTCGATGATTTCGTTGACTCTTTTAATAAATCTGCCGACGTTGATAACGTCTTCGGCAAAGGTTTCGCTGTTTATAAGCTCGGCAAGTGCTTTATAATCGCCGCTTGCGATATGCGCGAGATAATCGAAATATTTGCTTATATCAAGCTCTATTCCCATAACCTCGTTATCGGGCGCAACTCTGCGGAAAAGACCTGCATTCGATTCGTAAGAATAATATTCAAATCCGTCTTGGCGGTAATATGAAATATCGCCTGCGGTAAGCGAATATCTGCCCTTTATCAGAGCATCGGGAATGACAAGCTCAACGCTTGTACCGCCGAGCAGAGATGCAACATCGCCCGAAAGGTCGGTGACCGTTATTTTACAAGGGGATGAAAAGGTGTTGAGCGTCGCCGACGTAAGACGGTCAAAGGCGCTTCCGTTATACGAAAAGCAAAGAAAAACAGTGCCGACCGTCAAGGCGACCGCCAAAATCACACAAACCGCGATACAGACCGCTTTTTTTGATTTTTTACTGTTTTTTTCGGTGTTAACGCCATTCACGGCTTCACCGCAATCGGAACAGAATTGCAAACCGTTTTGCAATTCGCTTCCGCAATTTTTACAGTACATATCTGCCCTCTTATCCAAAGGGCAACCATACCGTTCCCCTATTTATTCCGATTTTATCAAATAACTAACTAAAGGTCAAGACGTTTGAAAAATTTTCTTTCTTTTTATTGTAATTATCGAAAGTTTATAGTATAATGTAAGGTGAATAATTATGAATTGTATCGGAGCGGTTAAGAGAATGAATTTCAACTGCAAAGAAAATATAAATCTTGCGCCCCTTTGCTCGATGAAGGTCGGCGGAAACGCAAAATATTTGGTGCTTCCCAAAACCGAGGAGGAATTGGTAAGCGCTATCAGATATTTCCGCGAAAAGGGTGAAAAATATATTGTCGTCGGCAATTGCTCGAACCTTATTTTCACCGACGAGGGTTATAACGGCGCGGTTATTTCGACGACTGATATGAAAGGACTTTCCTTTAAAGACGGCGTTATCGTTTCCCTTTGCGGCGGCACGCTTTCGTCGCTGGCAAGAGTCGCTTTGGAAAACTCGCT
>JAZTXY010000046.1:0-3231 GCA_045636665.1 Eubacteriales bacterium | reverse complement strand
CGCACGACCTCGCTTTTACATTCGTTTGCCTTGTCGCGGATAACGTCAAACGCGACGTCATCCCTGCCGCCGTATATCACGGGGCGGTTTTGCTTTATTATGCCCGCCTTTTCCTTTGCTATTTCGGCAACGGTGCTTCCCAAAACCGAAACGTGGTCGATTGCAACGCCCGTTATGACCGAAGCCACGGGCGAATCGATAACGTTGGTCGAATCGAGCCGTCCGCCCATTCCAACCTCAAGAACAACTATATCGCACGCGTGTCTTTTATAATAAAGGAAGGCAAGTGCGGTTATGATTTCAAATTCGGTGGGCTTGTCCGTCATATTATCCGCAATGGGCTTGATGACTTCAACAAGCTCGGCAAGCTCATCGTCGGCAATCGGTTCGCCGTTAACGCACATACGCTCGTTAAAGCGCACTATATAAGGCGAGGTATAGAGTCCGACCTTATAGCCTGCGGCACGCAAGACCGATTCGCACATCGAGCAGGTCGAGCCCTTTCCGTTCGTACCCGCGACGTGAACAAATTTCATACCCTTTTCGGGGTTTCCGAGCTTTTCCAAAAGCTCCTCCGTACGCGAAAGTCCGGGACGCGAGCCGAGCCATTCGACCGAATGAATATATTCAAGTGCTTCGTTATAATTCATTTCTTTTCCTCCCGACCGTCGGCAAACCTTGACAGCTGTTTGTTTTTAAGAAGCATATAAACGAGATAGCCCTCGACAAAAGAAATAACAAGCAACACCGGCAGACGGACGGCAAGCGTTTCCCAAAAGGGCAGACTGTAAAGGTCGGCAAGTCCGTAGGTCTTGATAAAAAGCGAGCCTGCGGTTTGTGCGATGAGCGAAACCGACGTCACAGCGACAAAACTCTTCCTTTTTATTATAATACGCGGAAGGAGTCCGACAATAAGACCTATTGCGGCGGCGCCGACCGTAATTATCGGCGTAGGAGCAAAGCCCGCAATAAGCGCCGAAATGATATCCGCGCTTATCGCCGCCATAACACTGTAGACGGGTCCGAACATTACACCCAACAGCAATATGGGCATAGTATCAAAGGTTATGCGGAGTATCGGTGTGATGGTAAAATACGCCTTACACACGATTCCGATAACAATGCTCATTGCAACCGCAAGCGCGGAAAACACAAGCTTTTTCGTTACGTTATTTCTTGATTTTTTCAAAAAAACAAACCTCCTCCCCTGCATACATAGAGCAAGAAAGAAGGTTTTTCCGCGGCAAAACACGCGGCATACCTGCGATTTGATGCTTTATGAAGCGGGATGCAGGGCTCAGACCGCAAACGAAGCAACGTTTTTCGTCCGATCGGCAACTCCCCGTCCGATCGGCACTTCACGAATAAGCCCTTACTCTTCACTGTTTTGGAAGTACATTATAGCACCGTGTTTTACCGCTGTCAACGATTTTGCGAATTTTTACCTCGCGAACATCCTAAAAAACGGCTTTAAAAGCTTTGGAGAACGGAAACAGTAGATTTTCATAAAAAACACCAACCTTATTTAATAAATAGAACCGCACCCGCACCGACGATAAGCGCCGCCTCGACAAACACCAAAGCTCCGAGCGGAAGCACAAGGCAAAGCAAAACACCTGCGCCGAAGGTCAATGCCGATAAACCGATCGACTTTGCAAAACCGCATCGCATCGAAATCACAACCTTTCACTTTTAATATATGCATATTCTTAAAAGGCGGCTCATATATTTTTATAAAAAACGAAAGGGCGCGAAGATTTTGCCGATTACAACAAACGAAATATTGATACCGAAAAAGGTCTTTACCTCAAAGGTTGACAAAGACCTTGAGCTTGATGCGACGATTCCCGAATTCAGTCCCGACGTTTCGAGAATCGTTAAGGTCGATTGCACCCCTTTTACCGAAAGCGTTACCGTTCAAGACGGAAAAGCCACGCTTAAGGGCAAGGCGGTTTACGACATACTTTATGAAACCGATTACAAAAGGCGATTGCGGTGCTGTAATTTCACACAGGAGTTCAGCCAAACCGTTCCCATTCCCAAATCCAACGCGATCAATTTGCAGGCGTTTGCCGAGGCGGATTGCGAAAGGATAAGCTGTAAGCTTTTAAGCCCTCGCAGGGTTTCGGTTAAGGTCGGATTGGCAACGAAATTTGAAATTGAGGGCGAATCCCCCGTAAAGGCGGTTGCCGTAACCGAAGACAAATCGGCATTTTTCCGCAAAAAGACCATCGGCTACGACGGAAAAACGGCGATGCACGAAGGCACTTATAAATTCTCCGAAATGCTCGCTCTTGCGCAAAGCGAAAGGGCAATCGGTGAAATTATTTGCGGCAGCGTCGATATCCGCACGCCTGCCGTCACCTTTTCGCCCGGCAGAGTCGAAATAAAGACGGTTGCGACCGTTCATACGCTTTGCGAGGAAGAAAACGGCGAGGGCAAATATTTCACCTCGGTGAAAAGCCTGCCGATAAATATCGACTACAGCAACGACGCTATTGAGGAGCAAAAGCACATTTCGGTAAAGCTCATTCCCACCGACTGCGCCTTCACACCCGAGCTCGACCAATACGGAGAATCGAGAGTTGTTAAAAGCGATTTTTCGGTTTCGCTTCGTCTTAAGATAAACGAGCAATTCGCCCACACGGTTGCCGACGATATGTTCGAAAAGGATTTTGACGGCACACCCGTCCGCGCGACGGTTGCGCTTCCCCACGAGCATTCAAGAACCGAAAACTCCTTTTCGGAAGAAACCAAGCTGCCCGTTATGTCACCCAAGCCCGAAGCGCTTCTCGACTCGTCATCGCACAGCTTCGGCACCTCGGCGGAAATCGTCGATGACGGAATTAAGGCAAGCGGCTCTTTTATCGTAACGTTGCTTTGCGATACGGCAGAGGGTGTGCAGAGCTTTGACCATTTGATTCCCTTTGAAAAGGTGTTTGTCCAAGAATTGCCGACCGATTTCACATCGGCAAGCGCGGAAATAATGCCCGACGAGGTCATCGCAACGCTTCATTCCGACGGCAGTGCGACCGTGCGAATAATCGCCACCGCAAGGATATGCACGTTCACCGAAAGCGAAGAAAGCTTTATTTCCGAGGTAACAAAACGCACTGCGAGAAGCGGCGACAGCGATGAATCGACGCTGATTTACTGCTTCCCCACCCAAAGCGAAGACCTTTGGAGCATCGCAAAGCTTTACCGCACAGACCCCGAAAGCATAAAGGCCTC
>JAZTXY010000045.1:0-10760 GCA_045636665.1 Eubacteriales bacterium | reverse complement strand
ATGATTTCACTCTGCCGTATATCCAAGGCGTTTCGCGTGCGAATTCGGTTTCGACACGTCAGGCGTTCACACTCGCATCGCAAAAGGGCGCGGAAATTTTCTTCGATTCAACCGTTTTGGCGCCGTATTTCGATTATACCGCCGATGACGGCAAAGCTCACCGCGTTTGGTTCGAGGACGTGCGCTCAATATCGGCGCGCTTGCGTCTTATGGCGGAAAAATCGCTTCGGGGTGCGCTTTGGTGGAATCTCAACCGCGAAAACAACCAAAGCCTTATCGCCATAAACGACCTGATAAATATAAAACCGCTTTTGTTATTCCCAAACACCCCATAAACTGTAAAAAAGGAAAAAACAACACAAAAAATTCGCTTTTGCTTCGACAATCAACGCTCTTCTTTTTATGTATAATGGTCAAACCAAAAACAAAAAAGAACGGAAGAGCAAAAAATGGAACAGATAAGAACGAATTCGGCAATAAAAACCCTCAAAATAAACACAGTCCCCGCAATAATCGGATTTTTGCTGTCGAGCGCAACGCTTGCGGGCGCGGTTTTGCCGTTTGGCTTGGCTTTTCTTTGCGCCGTGCCGAAAAACATAAGAAAAAGCACGTTTTTCGGGGTGCTTCTTGCATCCTTTTTCGATCCCTGCATATTGCTTTCGCTGTTTTGCGCGGTTTATCTTTTCTTCGTGCTTTCGGCGAAAGAAAAAAACGGCGGTGTTTTCCTTTATACCCGAATTTTGCTGTCGCTTTCCCTTAGCGCCTTGCGCTCTGCCTATATCGCAATCAACGGAATAAACGATATAAAGGACATTTTCGTTTTACTTGCCGCGGTTATTTCCTATCCTGCGCTGACGTTTGCCTTTTACGGCTATTTTGACCGCAAAAAAGAGCTTCATCCAAAAAAATACGAGCTTTCTCTGCTTGCCTTTGCATTTTCGTTCACGCTTGTGCTTTTGCCCTTTGAAATCGGGGGGATCTCGCTTGCCGTCTTTATCGGCGCGGCTTTTACGCTTTGCGCGGCAAGAACGCGCGGCTTTGGATTCGGCGGAGTTTGCGGTATCATTTGCGGTATCGCCTGCGGCGGCGAGGCAACGGGCGCTTTGGGTGTTTTGGGTATGACCTACGGTCTGCTCGTTACCGAAATCGAGCCGCTTGCGTTAGTGCTTTCCTACATGCTTGCCGTAAGCGGATATTTTTATCTTTCGGGCGGTGAGGGTGTAAAAATATTTGCCCCCTTGCTTATTCCGATATATATTATTTTTTCATTCCTACGCAAAAAAATGCCTGTCCACCGTACCGCCGTCGCGACGGCTGAAAAGCGCGCGCACGACCGACGGATTTCACGCTATGCCGCGGCATTTTCGTCGCTTTCGTCACTTTTTTACACGGTTTCCGATAATACCGCGGAAACGAGCGTAACCGATTTGAACCGAAAAATCGTGTCCTGCGTTGAAAACCAATGCGCGCGTTGCTCGGGCTGTGAGCTTGACAAAAGCGAGGTCAGCAACTTTTTCACAAGCGAAATACGGCGAAACGGCGTTGCCGCCTATTCGCGCATACCCACTCACATAAGCTCGCGCTGTCCAAACGCCTGCGTTATGGCAAGAGAGATAAACAATTTTCCGACAATGCGCGCGCAAGAGGGAGAAAAGGGCTTAAAGCAAATGGCGTACGAATATTCGGCATTCTCCTCTATCCTCATCGATGCCGCCAAAAAGCAGGAGGAAAACGCAAAAAACGATAAAGCCCTTGCGAAAAGCATAAAAGCCGCCCTTATTTCGCTCGGTGTTGAATGTGACGGAGTAAAGGTTATCGGCTCACGTCTGCGAGAGATAACCGTTTTCGGAATTAAGCCCGACAAAATCAAGGCTACGCCGAACGAAATTTCCCAAACTGTTGCAAAAGAGTTAAAAACCGCCGTTTCCTCGCCCGAAATCGCCATTCACGACGGGTACCATCTTATGCGGATACGCTCGATGCCGTCGTTCCGTGTCGAATGCGCCAAAATTTCCGAAGCCAAGGAAAACGAAACCGTCTGCGGCGATACTGTAAGCGTTTTCGAAAACGAGGACAACTATTTTTACTGCCTCGTTTCCGACGGAATGGGAAGCGGCAGAGATGCGGCGTTAACAAGCCGTCTTGCCGCAATAATGCTTGAAAAGCTCTTGTCCGTCGGCGCGGAAAAGGAAAGCGCGATTAAACTGCTTAACAAGGCGCTTGTTGAAAAGCAGGAAGAAATTTTCGCAACCGTCGATTTGTTGGAGCTTGACCGAATCAACTCCCGCGCAACGCTTATAAAAGCAGGCGCGGCACCGACTCTGCTCATTCGCAACGGAAAAACCACGCTTATCGAAGCGCGCACACCGCCTGCGGGAATAATGCGAAGCGTTATCGCCGAAAAAAAGACCTTTACGCTCGAAAAGGGCGATATGATAGTAATGTTAAGCGACGGAATTTTGCAAACGGGAAGCGAAAAATCAATACTTCCGCAAAAAGGACTCCCCCCAATGCCGTCGGCGCGCGCCCTTGCATCGAAAATAATCCGCGAGGCAAGGAAAAGCTGTGAAACCGCCGACGATATGTCGGTTTGCGTATTAAGAATATATTGACCGATTATGGGCGATTGTCGGTAAACAGATATCATTTTATCATAATATCAACAAGTGAAAAGGTGATGTTATGATAACTTACGAAAAGCTTTGGAAAACAATGAAAGAGAAAAATATTTCTCAATATAAGCTGATAAACACCTATAAAGTAAGCAATGGTCAGCTTGACCGACTTCGCAAAAACCAAAACGTGAGCACCTATACGCTCGATCAGCTTTGCAGGATTCTTGATTGTGAGCTTTCCGATATTGCGGAATACAAAAAAGACGGTGAAAAATGAAGGTAGAAGTAACTGCGCCGAAATTCTTTTCTGTTGAAGAATTAAAGAAAAATATCAGGTCGTTTAATTTGCCGATTTTACTTGCCGACGAATCCTTTAAAATCATTGCAAAGAACGATAACTTTGCCGATTCAAAGGCATTTCGTATCGGCTCAAGGTTCGATAAAATTTTAATGCCTAATGACGTTGAGCGTCTTTGCTCCTTGGACGACGGCAAGATGATCGTTGTCGATTTGATTGGCGAAAACGAAAAAGGCTATGCTTCGGTCATTCGCGGTCACGGCTGTTATTTGATATGCTTTCGCTATCTTGCCGACAGCTTTGTCGAGCGTCTGTACGAGCGCTTTAATAAGCTTTCTGGCTATGACGTCGGCATAACCGCATTGTTAACGGCGGCACTTTCGGATATCGGCAATATGAAAAACGGCAAGCGGTTGTTTGCCGTTATCGAGCAATTGCTGGCAGAGCTTTCCTGCGTGCATCGGCTTTCGTTTTTCGATTTTTCGGCAACCGCTTCCGCGCTCTTTTCCACACTTGGCGACGTTGCGCCGACAATGTCGCGCCGTATTAATATCCCAAACGTATTTCCCGAAACCATTGCAATCGGCAACGGTGACGATTTGCTGTTGATATTTGCTTATGCGCTTGTGCTTTGCTTCGATTGTACGGTTGACGGCAAGGTGGATTTTTCTGCAAGAGATTGTTCGGGAGGAATAAATATTTCTTTTTCCTGCGACGTTGAAAGCGAAAATAACAATATCGATTCGTTCGTCAATGCCCTGCACGCGCGTGATTCCTTCAACAAAGAGCTTGACAGCGCCTCGTTTTGGGCATTTTTCGCAAAATTACTTGCCGATACTAACCTTTGGGAAATTTCGGCGAGCAATCGCGGAGACCGTTTTACGTTCAAATTTTTCATCCCCTCCGTCGCTCGCGGCGAGGAATTTTGCCTGCGCGACCCCGAAATTCTTGCCCTGCGCTCGGTTTTGCTTTGCTTCTTCGGCGAATAAAATTAAAAGCTTCCCAAACGGGAAGCTTTTTTGTGCTTTATGGGATTTTTAAAGCTGTATTTCGTTAAGCAGGGTTACTATCATCGGACGGTGCTTTGTGCGCTTGCGCGCATATTCGGCAACGTCATCACGCAATCTTGCGCGAAGAGTTTCGATATCGTCAACACCCTTTGCAAGCGTGCGGATAAGCGATTGACGCGCGCATTCGGTTATTCTGCCGATAAGGTCTTCGTTTTCCTTTTCGTAAACGAACCCGCGTGAGATGATTTCGGGATCGATTGAAATACACATATATTCAAGGTCGACACCTGCGGAAACTATAATAATACCCTCCTCGGAAAGACGCTTTCTGTCGCGCAGAACTACGCTGTTTACCTCGCCGCCCGCACCGCCGTCAACCATAACGGGGCCTGCTTCGACAACGCCTGCCGGCTTGATGCTGCGATTGCTCATTTCGAAAACTCTGCCGATTTCGGGAATGAAAATGCGGTTTTCCTTTACACCCATTTCGTGTGCAAGGTCTGCGTGAGCAACAAGATGCTTATATTCGCCGTGAACGGGAATGAAATATTCGGGTGCGGTGAGCGCTTGAATAAGCTTTAATTCCTCGCGGCAGGCGTGTCCCGAAACGTGAACGTCATATTGACTGTAGGTTATAACGTCTGTGCCGCGCTTGTAAAGCTCGTTGATTATCTTTGTAATAAGCTTTTCGTTGCCGGGGATAGCCGAAGAAGAAAGAACGACAAGGTCTTCGTATCCGAGCGAGATTTGATTGTGCTCGCCAAACGCCATACGGTAAAGCGCGCTCATCGGCTCGCCCTGACTGCCCGTTGTTACAAGCGTTACGCGCTCGGGCGGAAGACGGTTAACGTCGGCAAGGTCGATCAAAATTCCGTCGGGAATGTCAAGATAACCCAATTTCACTGCCGCGCGTACGAAGTTTTGCATACTTCTTCCGCTTATCGCAACCATTCTGCCGTATTTTTCGGAAGCGTTAATGATTTGCTGAACACGGTGCACGTTCGAGGAAAAGGTCGCAATAATAACGCGGCGGCTTTCGTTCATAAAAATGCGGTCGAAGCTTTCGGCAAGACTGCTTTCGCTGGGGGTATAGCCGGGGCGTTCGGCATTCGTGCTGTCGGAAAGAAGCAAACGGATACCCTTTCTGCCAAGCTCGGCAATTCGGGGCAGGTCGATCATTTTTTCGCCGACGGGCGTGTAATCGACCTTAAAATCGCCCGTGTGCAAAATTCTTCCGCAGGGCGTTGTAATGCAAATCGCACAAGCATCGGGCATCGAATGGTTTACGTTAATAAATTCGCTTTGGAAGCAACCGACGGTAATGCAATCGCCTGCGCGTATCTCGACCAATTTTGCGTTGCGAATACCGTGCTCTTGTAATTTTCCTTCAAGAATGCCCAAGGTCAAGCGACCTGCATAAACGGGACAGTTGGGAAATTTCGAAAGAAAATAGGGGACTGCGCCGATATGGTCCTCGTGTCCGTGTGTGATAAGAAGACCGCGCACCTTTTTCGCCTTGCTTTCAAGGTAAGACAAATCGGGCACAACGATATCAACGCCGAGCATATCGTCCTCGGGGAATGCAAGTCCGCAATCGACGATGATGATATCGTTTTCGTATTCAAACGCGGTGCAGTTTATTCCGATTCCGTCCACACCGCCGAGAAAAACAATATTAACCTTTGGTTTTTGGTTTTTTGCCATATAAATTCCTTTCAGTTTAATAATTTCAAGAGGTTTTCGTTATGTATAAAATCGGGAATCCACCCGATACGGTTCAAAGCTCACAATACAATATATTATATCATCGGCTAAAAATTGTCAAGATACCAAAAGTCGCATAAACTGTAGTGTGAAAGTGCTTGACAATTCAAACTCTTGATGCTATCATAATTATGTATACTTATGACTTAAAACCGAAAGGTGTTTTTACATATGGATAAGCTTTGTGTTTCGGGCGGCAGACCGCTTGTCGGAAGCGTTAATATCGGCGGAATGAAAAATGCCGCTTTACCTATTATTTTTGCCACAATTCTCGTAAATGATATATGCGTTTTGGAAAATCTTCCCGATGTCAGCGATATTCAAAACGCTTTGGAGATTCTTCGCCGTATGGGCGCGGAGATAAAGCAAATCGACCGCTTCACCTACAGCATCGACACACGCCCCGTACGCAGTAACAGCGTTCCGTTGGACCTTGCGCGTAATATGCGCGGCTCCTATTACGTTCTCGGTGCGGAGCTTGGCAGATTCGGAAGATCCTTTACCTCGCTTCCCGGCGGATGTAACCTCGGCGCGCGTCCCATCGACCAGCATATCAAGGGCTTCGAGGCGCTCGGCGCAACAGTAAACTGCACCTCGGGAATCAGCTGCTTTACCGAAAGACCGTTGGAGGGCGCGCAAATTTATATGGACGTTGCGTCGGTCGGCGCTACTGCCAACATTATCATTGCCGCCGCCACCGCAAACGGAATGACGGTTATCGACAACGCCGCTCGTGAACCGCATATCGTTGACCTTGCAAACTTCCTTAACTCCTGCGGTGCCGATATTTCGGGCGCAGGTACCGAGGTAATTAAGATTCGCGGTGTCGAATCGCTCCACGGCGGTACTTACGCAATCATTCCCGATATGATCGAAGCAGGCACTTATATGATTGCCGCCGCGGCAACCAAGGGCGACCTTACCATAAACAACGTCATCCCCCGACACCTTGAAGCAACGACAAGAAAGCTTGAGGAAATGGGTGTCGACGTTGAGGAGGGCGACGATTACGTTCGTGTCCGTTACGACGGCAAGCTTAAAAGAGTCCGTGTTAAGACCGACTTTTATCCCGGCTTCCCCACAGATATGAATCCTCAATTCTGCGTTCTTCTTTGCCTTGCCGAAGGCGAAAGCAGAATCACTGAAAGTGTAATGGATTCGCGCTTTAAATATACCGATGAGCTTATCCGTATGGGCGCAAGGATCACCGTTCAGGGCAGAGATGCAATAATCACGGGAATCGAAGCGTTCACTCCGTCTACGGTTCGCGCTGTCGACCTTCGCGCAGGCGCGGCAATGGTTATCGCCGCACTTTCCACCGCAGGCACGACCTTTATCGACGATATCCATCATATCGAACGCGGCTATGAAGACCTTGTCGGCAAGCTCCGCTCGGTCGGCGCCGACATTAAAAGAGTAAGCGCAAATAACTAAACCGAAGGAAGAACGGTTAAATAATATATTTATCCTCGGTCTGAAGCCGACTGCTTTTATGCAGTCGGTTTTGTGTATTTTTAGTTTACAAACTTGATTTTTTAACGCTTTTGTGATATAATCCGTCTTACTACGAAAAGGAGGAAAAGTAATGGCAAACACAAATCTGCCCGAGCCGATAGTGACCTTTGCAGGCTATAAGGGCTCGATTCAAAACTGTTCGCCGCTAACGGTGAGCGAATACGTTAACGATATAATTCTTTTCTTCCGCTATATCATCGTGTCGCGCCGCGGCGAAAAGCCCGAAAAGACCGATATGACCGAGGTAAGCCTTGCCGAGCTCGATTATAAGCTTGCAGGCTCGGTTCGTACCGACGAAATATATTCTTATATGCTCTATCTTGCTTCGGGCAGAGAAAACGGCGCGCGTATCCGCGCAAGACGGCTTTCGGCGATAAAGGCGTTTTATAAATACCACACCGTAAAATCGCATAGGCTTGAGGATAACCCTGCAAAGGATATCGAAACCCCAAAAATCAAGCCTGCCTTGCCGAAATATCTCACGCTCGACGAAAGCATAAGGCTTTTGGAAAGCGTTCCGCGCGATTGCCCGACCTACGAGAGAGATTATTGCATATTAACGCTGTTTTTAAACTGCGGAATGCGTCTTTCCGAGCTTGTCGGTATTGATTTGGCTCATATAGATTCGGATTTATCGAAGCTTTACGTTACGGGCAAGGGCAACAAAATGCGAATGGTTTATCTCAATTCTGCCTGCAGACGCGCGCTTTGCAGCTATCTTGAAGTTCGCCAATCAAAAGCGACCGAGCACGGACAACCCATTATCGATAAGGAAGCGCTGTTTTTAAGCTCGCGCCGCAAACGAATCTCGGATAAAATGGTACAAGCGCTCGTTTACCGCTATCTCGACCTTGCGGGACTCGGCGGACGCGGACTTTCGGTGCATAAGCTTCGCCATACCGCCGCAACGCTTATGTGCTCCGACGGTGACGTCGATATTCTCGCCGTTAAAGAAATTCTCGGTCACGAGCAATTAACGACAACCCAAATATATACTCACCTATCAAATAAAAAATTAAGGGATGCAACGGAATCGAATCCGCTTGCAAAGATAAAAAACTGATGTTAGAAACAAAAATTACTGTAAAAAGCTTCGACGTTTTTCCCAACAGCACGATAAAGCCCTCGGCTATTCAGCGCTATATGCAACAGCTCGCGAGGGAAGATTGCGATGCGCTCGGCTGTACCTATAACCAAATGCGCGATATTAATATGGTGTTCGTCATCACGAAGCTCGCGATGAACATAAAAAAGCCGGTGTTCGCTTATGACGAGCTTGCGGTTCGTACTTATAACAACCGCGTAACGGGCATAACCTATGAGCGCGAATTTGAATTTTACCGCGACGGCGAGGAAATAATCCACGCGACGACACAATGGGTAATAGTTAAATACGACACGCGCAAGCTTGTCCGTCCGCGTGAGTTTCCGTTCCCCATTCCCGAGCATAATTTTGATTGCGCAAGAATCGAAATTCCGCGCAACCTGAATGCAAAGGAGCTTCCGATATGCGCCGAAAGAGTCGTTCGTCTTTCCGATCTCGATGAAAACGACCATCTCAATAACTGCATATATTCGGATATCTCGCTTGATTATATCCCATTTGACCGCAAGGATGATTTTATCAACGAAATGCGCATAATTTTCCACCACGAAGCGAAGATACAAGACGTTTTATCGATAGGCGTTGCAGAAAAAGAGGGAAGGTTCGTTCTTTCCGCCTTTAATTCGACAAACGAAACGCTTTGCTTCGAGGCAGATTGCGTTTTGGGAAAAATTAAAAGTTGATTTTTACAAAAAGTTAGTATATAATAAGTTGCTTTCATTATGAAAAAAGGAGGGTTCGTATGTCGGACTTAATCCGCGGTATCGCAAACAACCGCGCCGCATATCACGAATATTTCGTCGAAGATAAATTCGAAGCCGGCATCGAGCTTTTCGGTACCGAGGTAAAATCGCTTCGTTGCGGCAGAGTTAATTTAAAGGATTCATTTTGCCGTATCGACGACGGCGAATTGGTTGCCTACGGTATCCATATCAGCCCCTATGAAAAGGGCAATATCTTCAACCGCGATCCCTACCGCGCGCGTAAATTGCTTATGCACCGCCGCGAAATCGATCGCCTTTTCGGCGCAGTCGGTCAAAAGGGATATTCGTTGATTCCGCTTTCGATGTATTTCAAGGGCCGTTGGGTAAAGGTCGAAATCGGACTCTGCAAGGGTAAAAAGCTTTACGACAAGCGCGACGTCGAGGCGGAAAAAACAGCAAAGCGCGAAATCGAGCGTGCAAGCAAGGGGAACTATTAATGGCAACCTGGTTAACCCACCTCCGAGTGGCTGAAAAATTGTTAAAAACCTTGGAAAATGTCGATGAAGCGGCATTTTTCGTCGGAGTGATCGCACCCGACAGCGGCAGAATGGTCGATGATTTCACCTATATGCCGTCAAAGGATACGTCGCATTGGAAGCGAGAGGGCGTTTCTTACGAGCAACGCTTTGAGGATAATCGCGAATTTTTCACGAAATATGCGCTTGATGAAAAGGATAATCGAATGTATTCCTTTTATCTCGGCTATTACGTGCATATTTTAACCGACACTATCTATGTGCGCGATATAATCCATCCGTTCATTAACGGCCGCGGAAGGGAAATTTGGCGCGCAAACATCAAGCTCATCCGCAAAAGCTGGTATGAGATCGATTGCCGTTTTCTCGAAAAGAACGAAAATTATCGACCTTTGGAAATTATCGGGGGCGTAAAAGAATTTCCCAACACTACTATCGATTATTTCGCGTATGACGATATAACCGAACGCATAAACTATGCGTATGAGTTTTATAAAAACGTCAAAACCGATCCCGATACCGAATTTTTCACCCACGACGAAAAACGCTCAAACGAAATAGTTGAATCCGCCACCGCGGAAATAAGAAAAATTTTAAAAGAAAAGCATAATATATAACATTTACACCATTAAAAATCCACACCCGAGAATATACCTTAGAGCGCCGCGAGCGGTGAGTGAGATGCGAATGAACGGCGCTCACGAAACCCCGCCGCGCGGATTTCGACCAAAATGCTTGCATTTTGTGTCGGGAGCGAAGCGACTTTTGGGGGTTAAAAATATGGGGTCCCCGAAAATGCTTGTCATTTTGGGGCTAAAAAACACGGGGTCCCCGAAAATGCTTGTCATTTTGGGGGTTTACACACGGGGCCGTAAAGGTTTCGACGGGGATTGTGAAGCGGAGTAAGCGAGCAGAAGCGCATAACTTCTTAAAAATGTGCACTTTAAAATTAAACGCTAACAATAACAAATTAGCAGTAGCTGCCTAAGCGCAGCTTCCGTCGTACCGAAGAGCACCGCGGCTTCGGATACGGCGTCACTTAGCGGTGAACGTGTGTTGGGCAAAGCTTTGAGCCCTTCCATGAACTAATGAAGCTACCGGCTTAATGCGCCTGCCTGTCGGCGTGTTAAGTGGGGAATCCCAAAGATAGGCTGCGCTCGGAGAAAGCACCGTGAATCGGTTTTCGGACAGGGGTTCGATTCCCCTCGGCTCC
>JAZTXY010000044.1:0-2325 GCA_045636665.1 Eubacteriales bacterium | reverse complement strand
TCACAGAACGACATGGCTACGATCCGACTTTGCTCTTAACCATATGGGCAACCTTGACGAAAACGTTGACGAGCGCACCTGCCCTTGCTTTATCTGGCACACCGCAACAGACGATGCTGTACCCGTTGCTAACTCACTTGCGTTTGCAAGAGCACTTACCGATAAGCGCATCGGATGTGAAATGCACATCTTCCCCGACGGAAGACACGGACTTTCGCGCGCAACCGCCGAAACCGCACCCGATTGGGGCACCAAGGAATATACTATCCCCTACATCGCAAGATGGATGGAATGGTCGATAAAATGGCTTGAAAAGACGCTTTTCGACGGTCAGTTAAAGATGACAATTTTTGAATAATCATTTTAACGCTTAAAAAACAATAATCAAACATAAAAAAGCAGACGGTTTAACCGTCTGCTTTATATTTTTTGGGGGATTAATACATTCCGCCGCCCATGCCGCCTGCCATTGCTGCTGCATTAGCCGCTGCGGTTGCGGGATCTTCTTTTTTGTCAGCAACAAGCGCTTCGGTGGTAAGAACCATAGAAGCAACGCTTGCCGCGTTTTGAAGTGCGCTACGGGTAACTTTAGTAGGATCAACGATACCGCTGTCAATCATATCAACGAAGGTTTCGTTGTAAGCATCGAAGCCGATACCCTTGGGTTCGCTCTTAACGCGTTGAACGATAACAGAGCCTTCAAAGCCTGCGTTTTCTGCGATTTGGCGAACGGGTTCCTCAAGAGCGCGGAGAACGATTTTAACACCGGTCTTTTCATCGCCTTCAACAGTATCAACGAGAGCTGCAACAGCGGGAATACAGTCGCAAAGTGCAACACCGCCGCCTGCAACAATACCCTCTTCAACAGCCGCCTTGGTAGCGTTGAGAGCGTCTTCGATTCTGAGCTTCTTTTCCTTCATTTCGCTTTCGGTAGCCGCACCAACCTTGATAACAGCTACGCCGCCCGAAAGCTTTGCAAGACGTTCGTGGAGCTTTTCCTTATCGAAATCGCTTGTGGAAACCTCGATAGAAGCTTTGATCTGAGCGATTCTGTTCTTGATTTCGCCTGCATCGCCTGCGCCGCCGACGATGATGGTGTTTTCTTTATTAATCTTTACCTGACGTGCGCGACCGAGCTGTGCAACGGTTGCTTCTTTAAGCTCGAAGCCGAGTTCGGAGGAAATAACCTCGCCGCCGGTAAGAATTGCGATATCCTTAAGCATATCCTTGCGTCTGTCGCCAAAACCGGGAGCCTTAACTGCAACGCAGGTAAAGGTGCCGCGGAGCTTGTTAACGATGAGGGTGGAAAGTGCTTCGCCTTCAACGTCTTCAGCGATGATAACGAGCTTCATACCGTTTTGAACGACCTGTTCAAGAACGGGAAGGATTTCCTGAACGTTGGAAATCTTTTTATCGGTGATGAGGATAAATGCATCGTCGATAACCGCTTCCATTTTATCGGTATCGGTAACCATATAGGGAGTGATATATCCGCGGTCGAACTGCATACCTTCAACAACCTCGCAAGAGGTTTCTGCAGTCTTACTTTCTTCAACGGTGATAACGCCGTCTGCGGTAACCTTTTCCATAGCGTCTGCGATAAGCTGACCGATAACCTCATCTGCAGAGGAAACCGCGCCTACGCGTGCGATATCTTCGGTACCGTTAACCTTTTTGGAAGAATTCTTGAGTTCTTCAACTGCGGTGTCAACTGCTTTTGCGATACCCTTTTTGATTACCATAGGGTTCGCACCTGCGGCAACGTTCTTCATACCTTCGCGGATGATAGCTTGAGCAAGAAGGGTTGCGGTAGTAGTACCGTCGCCTGCGGCGTCATTGGTTTTGGTGGAAACTTCACGAACAAGAGAAGCACCCATATTTTCAAAAGTATCGTCAAGCTCGATTTCCTTGGCGATAGTAACGCCGTCATTGGTGATGAGAGGCGCACCGAATTTTTTATCGAGAACAACGTTTCTGCCCTTGGGGCCGAGAGTGATTTTAACAGTATCGGCAAGCTTATCGATACCGCGAAGAAGGGCTTCGCGTGCTTCGATGCCGTTTTTAATATCTTTTGCCATTACAATATACCTCCAAATTTTACTCTACAATCGCCAAAATATCGCCTTGACGAACGATGATATATTCTTCGCCATCGAGCTTGATCTCGGTGCCGGAATATTTGCTTGTAATAACCTTATCGCCAACCTTAACAGTCATAACGACTTCGTTACCATCGACGATTCCGCCGGGACCTACTTCGACAACTTCGGCGATTTGGGGCTTTTCTTTAGCGGCGCCTGTAAGAATGATGCCGCTTTTGGTGGT
>JAZTXY010000043.1:0-7813 GCA_045636665.1 Eubacteriales bacterium | reverse complement strand
GAGTTTGTTATCCCAAAAAAAGAAAAGGAAAACATGGAAATATAAAAAACCCCCAAAAACGGCAGGCGTTTTTGGGGACCCCATATAAGCCCCAAAAACACTTCGTATTTTCGGGGACCCCGTAATAAACCCACAAAAACGGCAAGCGTTTATAATTTCCAAAAAATAATTTCACAAAATTAATCAAATTTTACCGTTAAAACCGAGGTTTAACCCCCTCGGTTTTAGCCGATTTTATGAAAAGTTTCGAGGTTCTTATGTCAGAGCAAGTTCTCCCAAGGCATATCGCCATAATAATGGACGGAAACGGCAGATGGGCAAAAAAACGTCTGCTTCCGCGCACGGCAGGTCACAAGGTCGGTCTTGATGCATTCGTCAACACCGTTGATAATTGCAGTGCTATGGGAATTGAATATTTAACGGTCTATGCATTCTCGGCAGAGAATTGGAACCGTTCGGACGAGGAGGTTTCTGCCCTTATGGAGCTTATGAGCAAGGGAATAACCAAATACGAGCCGGAAATGAACCGTCTTAACATCAAGCTGAAGCTTGTCGGCGATATCGACCGCTTTGCGGCAAAATACCGCGATGCATTGCGCGGAGTCGAATCCCGTCTTGAAAAAAACGACGGTATGACGCTTTGTATATGCCTTTCCTACGGCGGACGTCAGGAATTGGTTTATGCGGTCAATAAGCTTCTGAAGGAGGGAAAAAGCGAAATAACCGATAAGGATATTTCAAATTGCCTTTACACTCAGGGAGTGCCCGACCCCGACCTTATCATCCGCACAAGCGGAGAATACCGTGTTTCAAACTTTCTTTTATGGCAATCGGCATATTCGGAATATTATTTCACCGACGTGCTTTGGCCCGATTTCGATAAAAATGAGCTTTTAAAAGCGATCGACTCTTATTCAAAACGCGAACGCCG
This sequence comes from Eubacteriales bacterium, assembly GCA_045636665.1. Classification (GTDB taxonomy): domain Bacteria; phylum Bacillota; class Clostridia; order Oscillospirales; family CAG-382; genus Coliplasma. The sequence goes on along the minus strand of JAZTXY010000043.1, from coordinate 6,882 downwards.
CTTTGGGAGGTAAAAAATGATAACAAGAATACTTACCGCAATAGTTGCTCTTTTGCTTCTTATTCCGCTGCTTATCTGGGGCGGTGTTTGGGGCGCAGGCGCATTGTTTGCGCTCGTTGCAGGCTTTTCGGTTTATGAAATGCTCGGTTGCTGCGGTCTGCTTAAAAAATGGGCGGTTTCGCTCACCTCGATAGCGATTGCGGCATCCGTTGCGATTTTGCCGGTTTGGAATATCGATGTTGCCGTAAAAACGGTAATTCTCGGAGTACCTGCGATTACAGTACTTTTTATGATATTTGCGGTAATCACCCACGCAAATACCGACGTTGAGCGTCTGTTGATGTTCATCACGCTTGCGGTTTACATCACTGCCGGCTTTACCGCGCTTTCTTATATGCGCGTAACCTATGGTCTATGGGCAGTTGCTTTGGTATTAAGCATTGCTTGGGCGACCGATACATTTGCATATTTTTCGGGTATGCTTTTCGGCAACAAAAAGCTTTGCCCCAACATTTCACCGAAAAAAACGATTGCGGGCGCTATCGGCGGAACCGCATTCGGCACAGCGGCAGGCGTTTTGGTGTTCTGGCTTGCCGATAAAAATCCGCTTTTGGGACTTATCGCGCTTCCGCTTTCTGTGGTAAGTCAATTCGGCGACCTTGCCGCATCGGTAATCAAGCGCCGTTTCGGTGTTAAGGACTACGGCAAGATTTTCCCCGGTCACGGCGGTGTGCTTGACAGATTTGACAGCATAATTCCCGTTTCGGTAATTACCGTTGCATTTCTTGTAATTCTCGGTGCGTAAAGGCTTTAAGCAGGTGTAAATATGTATGATTCAATAACTCTGCTCGGCTCGACCGGCTCGATAGGCAAGCAAACGCTTGACGTGGTGCGTAATTTGGGATTAACGGTGGAATCGCTTTCCGCCCATTCCAACGTGTCGTTGCTTGCCGAGCAATGCCGTGAATTCAAGCCGCAGCGTGCTTGTATAGGCAAAGAAAAATATAACGAATTTAAGCTTCTTGTTTCCGACCTCGATATCGACGTGCTTTGCGGTGACGAGGGTGTGGAGGAGCTTGCAAGTGAGGATAAAAGCGAAACCGTCGTTAACGCAGTGCTCGGTATGAAGGGCTTAAAGCCCACTGTCAATGCGGCAAACAAGGGCAAAAAAATCGCATTTGCCAACAAGGAAACGCTTGTCGCAGGCGGCAAATTGGTTACCGATGCGGTAAAAGCGGGAAACGCAACGCTTTTGCCCGTCGATAGCGAGCATTCTGCAATATTCCAATGTATTCAGGGCAAAAATAAAATTAAAAAAATCTGGCTTACCGGATCGGGCGGCCCGTTCTTCGGTAAGGATTACGAGTTTTTAAAAACCGTAACGCCCGAAATGGCAATCAAGCATCCGCGATGGAATATGGGCAAAAAAATCTCGGTCGACAGCGCAAGCCTTATGAATAAAGGACTTGAGTTTATCGAGGCAGTCCATCTTTTCGACGTATCTCCCGACCAAGTCGAGGTCGTCATCCATCCGCAAAGCATCGTTCATTCGCTTGTCGAGTTCGAGGACAATTCGATTCTCGCGCAAATGGGTGTGCCCGATATGCGCGTGTGCATCCAATATGCGTTGACCTATCCCGAAAGAAAGCCGACGCAGGCAGAAAGCCTTGATCTTTTCGATAAAAAGCTTGAATTTTTCAAATACGATAAAGAAGCATTTCCGTTGCTTGAAATTGCAAAGAAATCGCTTACGGTAGGCGGCAACGTGCCTGCTATAATGAACGGCGCAAACGAAGAAGCGGTCGCGCTTTTCCTTGACAAAAGAATCGGATTTACCCAAATGTTCGAGCTTGTAATCGATACCTGCGAAAAAATCGGCGCCGCATCGATTATCGAAAATCCCACGCTTGACGATATTATCGCGTCGGATAAAGCCGCGCGTGAATACGTGCGTTCACATATTTAGGAGTGTTTATTTAATGTTTCAATCTCTTTTAAGTCTTGCAGTAACCGTTTTTATTTTTGGTCTGCTTATTTTCGTGCACGAATTCGGCCATTATATGGTCGCACGCGCCTTTAAGGTCGGCGTGATTGAATTCGCAATCGGAATGGGACCCAAGATAAAGACTTGGAAAGGGAAATATAACGATTTTACAATCCGCGCTATTCCCATCGGCGGGTTTGTGAATATGGTCGGCGAATACGACGAAGAAATCCCCGAGGAGCATAAATATAAAATTCCGCTTAACGACCGCTCGGTTTGGAAAAGAATGCTTATCGTCGTTGCAGGTCCTTTTATGAACATCCTGCTCGCTTTTGTAATAATGGTCGGCATCGTTTGCGGAAGCAATCTTATCGGCACCTCGATAGTCGCCGAGTTCGATGAAAACAGCGTTTCGAACCAATACGGGCTTCAGGTAAACGACGAAATTATTACCGTTAACGGAAAATCCATTCATTGCTATGCGGATTTGTCTTATAAAATCGTTTCCGACGGAATCGAGCCGGTCGATATCGTGGTTCTCCGCAACGGCGAAGAGGTCGAGCTTAAGGGCGTTTGCTTCGGTATCGAAAATGACGGAAATTTGGTTTTCGGTACAATGGATTTTACGGTTTACGGCGTTGAAAAAACCTTTGGCGGAGTAATGCGCGAAGCCTTCTGGCAATCCTATTCAACCGTCTATATGACCTTCGATTCGTTGGTCGATACCTTTAGCGGACGTTACGGAATCGATGCTGTCGGCGGCCCTGTTGCGGTCGGCGGCGAAATCGATAAAACCATCAAGCAAAGCGGCGGCTTTCTTGATGCCGTTTTGAGCTTATGCTCGATGGCGGTAATGATTTCGGTATCGCTTGGTATTTTCAATCTTCTTCCCATACCCGTGCTCGACGGCGGCAGATTGCTGTTTTATATCATCGAGGCAATACGCCGCAAGCCGCTTAACCCGAAATATGAACGCGCGGTAAGTGCAGTGTTCACAGTGCTTTTGTTCGGGCTTATGGCATTTGTTTTAATCAAGGATATTGCAGGACTTTTCTGATATGAAAAACACAAAAACAGTAAAAATCGGAAATATTTCGATTGGCGGAGCGAATCCGATAGCCATACAATCGATGACAAATACAAAACCCGCCGACAAGGAAGCGACGCTCCGTCAAATCAAATCGCTTTCGGCTGCAGGGTGCGATATAGTGCGCTTTACCGTAAACGATATGGCGGCGGCAGAGGCAATACCTCATTACGTTGAAAATACGAATATTCCGCTTGTTGCCGATATTCATTTTGATTACCGCTTGGCGCTTGCCGCTGCCGAGCGCGGTATTTCTAAAATACGCATAAATCCCGGTAACATCGGCGAAAAGGAAAATATAAAAAAGGTTGCTCTCGCTTGCCGTGAGCGTAATATTCCGATAAGAATCGGTATTAACGGCGGAAGTGCCGAAAAATCGGTGCTCTTGAAATACGGCGGACCTACTGCCGAAGCACTTGCCGAAAGCGCGTTGCTTAACGCACAAATGCTTGAAGAATTCGATTTTACAAATATCGTTCTTTCGGTAAAAAGCTCCGACGTTAAAACCATGGTCGATGCAACGCGCATTTTAAGTGAAAAATGCGATTATCCCTTACATATCGGCGTTACCGAAACGGGTGACGTACGCAGAGGAAATATCAAATCGGCAATCGGAATCGGAGCTTTGTTGCTTGACGGAATCGGCAACACCGTTCGTGTTTCGCTTACCGATGACCCCGTTAACGAGGTTTACGCCGCAAAGGATATTCTTTTCTGCTGCGGTATCGGCGGCGGTATAAATATCGTTTCCTGCCCCACCTGCGGCAGAACCGAATCGAACGTCATCGGACTTGTTAACGAGCTTGAAAAAGCAACGCGTGAAATAAAAACCAATCGCCGCTTGACGGTTGCGCTTATGGGCTGTGTGGTTAACGGCCCGGGCGAAGCAAAGCACGCCGATATTGGCGTTGCCTGCGGAAAAAGCGAAGGATTGCTTTTCCGCAAGGGCGAAATTATCAAAAAGCTTGATGAAAACGAGATAGTAAACACCCTCGTTAACGAAATAAAGGAACTTATTAATGCTTAACGAATTTTTAAACAAATTCAAAAAAGCCTCCTTTAACGACAAAATGAAGGAGACCATAAGCAAATTCGATTCTTTCTCCGTAATGGTTGACCGCGAACGTGTTTCGATCGCTGTCAAGGCGGAGCTTTCTTGCTATGTAAAGCCGTCGAAGCTGTTTGAGCTTGAAGCGGAAATCAAAAAAGCGTATGCGCTTAATGCCGCGATGATATATCCGCATTATAACGTCGAGTTTGAATCGTCTTATATGGACGGTATTATCGAAACGCTTAAGCAGGTTTCAAAGCTCGATTACGGCTTTTTTGACGGCTCGACCTATCATTACGATAAAAACACGGGCGTTTTCGTTATAAGATTGCGCAAGAATATCACCTCCGTCATTCCCGAAGCGAACGGCGCCGAGCTTTTTATAATGCAATGCGTTCGCGACCAATTCGGTACGGCGATAATCCTTAAATTCGAATATGAGGAAATCGATATTTTTGAATATCGGAACGACCGCGAAAGCGCGCTTGCTCAAAGCATCCGCGAGCAAAAGTTTGAAATTGCGCAAGAAATACCCAAGGATGCTCCCAGAGCTTCGTTTGTTGAAACCGAGGACGAGGAAGCATACGATTTTGAAAAGAACGGTAAATATCTCGTTACCGTCGGCAAAATGACCTTGGATATAACCAACCCCGAACCGATATTCGGAGAACGCAGGAATTGGTCGTTCACTCCGATTTCTCACGTTAAAAACGACACTGCGGTATGTGTCGCAGGCAAGCTTTTCCTTGTTGAAACAAAGGAAAATTACGAAACCGAAAAAATCACCTATACCGTTTATATAACCGATAATTCGGCGTCGATTTCGGGTAAGTTTACCTGCCACAAAAAGGAAGCGCCGAAGATAAACGCGCCGATGTATGTGACTGTTTCGGGCAAAGCCGAAAAAAGACGCATTTTCGACCGCAATAAGTCCGAATGGGTTGAGGACGATGAAATAACTCTTGCAATCAAAGCCATTTCCAAATGCAAGGTTTACGGCAGACAGGACGAAGCGGAAGAAAAACGCGTCGAGCTGCATTTGCACACAAATATGTCGGCAACCGACGCCTTAAGCGATGCCGCCGATATAATGGCGCGCGCACACGATTGGGGTATGCCTGCGGTTGCGTTTACCGACCACGGCACGCTTCAAGCCTATCCGATAGTTATGAGCGCCGCGAAAAAATATCCCGACGTAAAGCCGATTTACGGCATCGAGGGTTATCTTGTCGATGATACCGCGCGTGCCGTTTTCCGTTATGATGATTCAAGCAACACAAGGTTTAACGAGGATGAATTTATTATCTTCGATATCGAAACAACGGGACTTTCGCCGAAGGTTTGCGGAATAACGCAAATCGGCGCGTTAAAATATAAAAACGGTGAAATAATAGGAGAGTTTTCGACCTTTGTCGATTGCGGAATCCCCATTCCCGAAAATATAGTTCGTTTGACGGGCATTACCGATGAAATGGTAAAGGGAGCCCCCAATGAATGCGAAGCGGTAAAAAGCTTTCTCGAATTTTGCGGTGACAGAATGCTTGTCGCACATAACGCAAATTTCGATATTTCGTTTATACGCCGCGTAGCGGATGAAAACCAAATCCGATTTGAAAATCCCTATCTCGATACCGTTGCGCTTTCGCGCTATATCAACAGCGACATTAAAAAGCACACGCTCGATACTCTTGCAAAGTATTTCAACCTCGGCGAATTTGACCACCACAAGGCGGATGCCGATACCGAAATGCTCGCAAAGATTTTTGAATGTATGTCGCGCAAGCTTGCGGCAAACGGTGTTTTTACCGTTAACGAAATGAATGCCGCAATGGCAAACAGCTCCGACCCGAAACGTCTTAAAAGCTATCACATAATTATTCTTGTAAAGAATCTTGTCGGACTTAAAAATCTTTACAAGCTCGTATCAAGGTCTTATCTCGATTACTACCACAAGCATCCGCGTATACCGAAAACGCTGCTCAGCGAATATCGTGAAGGATTGGTTATCGGCTCGGCTTGCTCGTCGGGTGAGCTTTATGATGCTATTTTGCAGGGCAGACCCGATAACGAGCTTTACCGCATTGCCGAATTTTACGATTATCTCGAGGTTCAGCCCGATTGCAACAACGGCTATCTTATCGAGGAAAATCAGGCAACCGTCGAACAGCTTCACGATAACGTACGCAAGATAATCGCTATCGCAAACAAGCAAAAAAAGCTTGTCGTCGCTACGGGTGACGTGCATTTTATGGACCCCGAGGACGAAATATACCGTCAAATTATGCTTCGCGGCAAGGGCTTTTCGGATGCGATGCGCGAAACGGGAATATTCTTCCGCACAACCGATGAAATGCTTTCGGAATTTGCCTATCTCGGCGATGAAGAAGCCAGAAGAATAGTTATCGAAAACCCGAAAAAGGTTATTGCCGATTTCGACGATATAAAACCCATTCCCGACGGCACCTATACTCCCAAAATCGACGGCGCCGAAGAGGAATTGCAATCACTTTGCGAGCAAACCGCAATGGAAATGTACGGATTTAAGGGTCAAATTCCCGAAATCGTCCGTGCAAGAATGGACAGAGAGCTTAACTCGATAATCAAAAACGGTTTTGCGGTTCTTTACGTTATCGCGCGCCGTTTGGTTCAAAACAGCGAGGAGCACGGTTATCTCGTCGGCTCGCGCGGCTCGGTCGGTTCTTCTTTCGTTGCCACCATGTCGGGCATTTCCGAGGTCAATCCCTTGCCGCCGCATTACCG
>JAZTXY010000042.1:0-7164 GCA_045636665.1 Eubacteriales bacterium | reverse complement strand
GCTGCTCGGGAATAATTTCGGGTTCGGGAACAACTTGTGCTTTTTCTTCGGTTTCTGCTACTGCTTCGGCGATTTCCGCAGCGTAAGGCGGTTCTTCGGTTTTAAGTTCACGAACGTTCTTGCGGCGTTCGGTTTCTTCCTCGATACGGCCTTTTACGTCGTTGAATATATTTGCAACGAGCATATCGTCATCGGGAAGCACGATATCCTCGATTTCGTTCACGCTGAGGTTCTTGAGTTCTTCGATATGAGTACCGTAAAGCTCATAGAGCTGTTTTTTGAACTCAATGATACGGGTACGCATGACCCATGCCTTTTCCTTTTCCGCCTGAAGCTGCTGACGGAACTCGGCAATAACGCCGTCGCAACGGTCCTTTATCGCGCCGGTGATTATATCAGCTCGGTCATTTGCATCGGCAATAATCTTTTCCGCCATTTTCTGCGCGGAGATAAGCGTGCTGCGAATCGATTCTTCCTCGTCCTTGATTTCATCAAGGTTTGTGACAACGATGCGAAGCTTGCGTTCGAGCTCGTTATTTTCGCGGTATGCTTCGGTATATTTTTCAAGTACGAATTCAAGATATTCGTCTACCTCTTGGGGGTTATAGCCCTTGAAGGTTTTTTGAAACTGTTTGTTTTTCAATTCGTGCGGTGCTAACATCGCAGAGCACTCCTTTCGGTTATATATAGCGTTTTTTGTTTGCAGAGCATTAAAGTCGTGCATATAACGCCCAAAAGCACTACGCTTTTCGGCCTTTAAAGGGCCTTAAAGCGGTAGTGCGGATTGAACTATTGTGATTAAAAGACAAGTCGCCATAAACGAAAAGTCGATTGGCGAGTCAGCCAATACGGGAACGTGCGAAAGCAGTCCGCGCATAGGCGAAACGACCGGTTCGGTTATCGCATAGCAAAAGCTGAAGGCTTTTGATTCCTCATCCGCAAAGAAGCCCAAAAGAACTCTTGCGAGAAGAAGCAGCATAAACATGCTTAAGAAAAGATAAACCGACCGTGATACGATATAAAATAATACGTCCAAAAATATCTACCTTAACGGAAAAGTTCTCTGGGTTGTTTTGCTTCTTCGGGTGCTGCGTTAGCTTCGTTCTGTTCGCCCGAAACGTCAACGTTTTTGGGAGTAACAACGTAAGTAGCGTTTGCAACCTTCTTTACCTGACCGTCGATTGCGAAAACAACGCCGCAAAGGAAATCGATAATTCTCTTGGTGGTTTCCTTGTTGGTTTCTTCAAGGTTAAGAACAACGGTACGTCTTGCAAGAAGATGCTCGCCGATTGCCTTAACTTCGTCAAATCTTTCGGGTTTAACGACCTTCATTTCCAAAGCCGCGCCGGACGAGATGCCGCCGGTAGCTCTGGTTGCGGGTGCTGCCTTGGGAGCTTGTACAGGAGCAGGTGCTACCTGTTCTTCTTCCTCTTCGTATTCTTCAAATTCTTCATTTTCGTCAAATTCCTCTTCGCTCTTGAAGAGATCGCCCAAGCGATTCATAAGTCCCATAATTTGCCTCCTGAAAATATGTTTATTTTTTATTATTCGTTATAGATTCTCTTGCCGAAAATGCCGCTTCCGATTCTTACCATCGTCGAGCCGCATTCAACCGCATCGAGATAATCGTCGCTCATACCAAGCGACAATACGTCCATAATACTATTATCTACATTTTGGTACGATATGTCAACAAATATTTTCTTCATTTTGCAAAAATATTCGTTATTTCCGCCCTTTTGCTCGCATTTCGGCGGAATAGCCATCAAGCCGCGAAGCTTTATGTGCGGCAAGCTGTTCAAATAACTGCAAAATTCAGCGACCTTGCTCGGTTCTATGCCCGATTTTGTAGCCTCGTTACCGATATTCACCTCGGCAAGGACGGGCATAACGATTCCGCGCTTTGCCGCTTGACGCTCGATTTCGTCGGCAAGCGAAACGCGGTCGACCGAATGAATCATATCGACCTTATCGATAATGTATTTAACCTTGTTTGTCTGCAATGCGCCGATTAAATGTATCTCGGTCTTATTGCGGTTTATTAGGTCGTATTTTTCCAAAAGCTCGTTAACACGGTTTTCGCCTATGAGGTCGATTCCCTGCTCTATCGCAAAATTTATCATTTCGGGCGGAACGGTTTTGGTTGCGGCAAGAATCCTTGCTCTGCCGCCTATTTCTTCCTTTATCCGCGCAATGCTTTCGGCAACCTGATTTTTATCGTTCATTTTCTTTTTACCAATTATTTCAAGCGTTTTCCGTCATAAAGGTCGTCACCGCCGATTATTACCGAATCGTGCAAAGACAGCTCGGTCTTCGATGAATACGCAATATCGCGGCGATTGGGATATGCGGGGTTTTTGGGTATTTCGCAAACAGCATAACTGCCGTAATTGTAAATAACGGTGGTTTTTTTGAAAACTACCTTCGAGCCGACTACAACAAAAACTCCGAGCTGACCGTCCTGCATACGGATGGCATTATTGCTGACACGGATACCCTCGTGAGCGGTTGTGGGAAGCTCAACGGTTTGGCAACGCGAATAATCAAAGCCCTCGGGCATAATCTTCGTGCTGAAAACAAGCACGGTGCTGTCCTTATCGGTACGGGTTATTCTGCGTTCAAGCGTCATATCCAAAACTGTATTGTTCGAATACTGAAAGGTTATCGGGTAATTGCTTTTTTCTCGGAAGGTTTCGGCAGTCCTTTTGTTTACCGAAACCGCGATATACCAAGTCGACGACATAACGATTTTGCCCGAAGACTGCGAAATAAGGGCTTGGTCGGGTGTCGATTCGGAAAGCTTTTCAAAGCCCTCGCCGGTAATATTTTCAAGCACGTCGAGCGTAAACGAATTTTCATAGCCGTCTACCGTCGAATAAAAATATCCGCTTTGGGGCGATTGCACGGTATAGTTTGCCCCGCTAAGCTGATTATTAAGCGCTTCCTTTTCGCTCTTAAGCGCGTTCAATTCACTTTGATAATTATCCGAGTGAGTTAACGCTTGGCGGCGGTTCATAAGAATAAGGAGCTCTTCCTTTTCACGCAAGACCTTATCGAAATCGTCTTCATCGACCTGACGCGAAATCGAAAGTATAAGCTCGTTTATCTTCGTGTCGATAAGCGTTATATCGGTAGTCGACGCGCCCGTCGCAAGGCTTGACCTTTCGAGAATGTCAATTCGTTTATCGATTTCGCTTATCCGTTTTTGGATATTAACGTCGTTTTCATCGGAATAGGTTATAACGATATCCTGTCCCAATCTTACCTTTTCGCCGTCCTCGGCAAGAAAGCAATCGGTTCCCTCTGCTCCCTGCGGAATGATGTATTCATCGCGGAAAAGGAACGCGGAAAGCTCCGAGCGGTCGGTTATGTTAACGTAGGTCGCGGTTTCTCGGTTAAGATTTACGCTCACGTTAAGCATAAGCTGAAGGAAAACGTAGGCGACTATCGCCACCGCCATTATTGCGGTGCCGAACTGCGCAAAAAAGCGTTTTGCAATCCTGATGAATCTGTCGCTCTTCGTTTCATGCTGTTTTATACGGCGCGTTGTTACCGCGCTTTCTTTTCGTGCCTCGGGCAGATTCTTGTTTTGCTCGCTCAACGGTTTTCCTCCTTTGCTTTATTCTGATAACGGACTTTAAATGTAAATAATTTCGGTCGCAGGCTTGCGGTTAAACCAGGTTAATTGGCGCTTTGCGTAATGTCGGGTGTTAAGGCAAATTGCCTCTTTAACCGAATTGATATCGCACAAGCCGTCAAAATACGGATAAAACTCTTTATATCCGATTGCTTGCGATGCCGTCGGCGTTTCCCGAAGTCCCTTGGCAACAAGCCCTTCAACCTCTTTTTCCAAGCCCATTTCAAACATAATATCAACGCGCGCATCGATACGGTTATAAATCGTTTCGCGTTCACGCGGAATGATATAAACGGTGTGCGCCGAATATTCGCTTTCGCGCAGCTTGCTTCTTCGGTCAAGCTCGCTTTTTGTTATCCCCGTATTGTAATACATTTCCAAAGCGCGGACAACGCGCTTTATATTGTTCGGGTGGATAGCGTTTGCCGATTCGGGGTCGATTTGCGCCAATTTCGCGTGCAGTGCTTCTGCACCAAGCTCGTTTGCCTCGGCAAAAAGCTTTTCGCGCAGTATCGGGTCATCCTCGGTAGCAACAAGCTCGGTGCCCGAAATGAGCGTATCGATATAAAGCCCCGTGCCGCCTGCAATTATCGGGTATTTGCCCCGTGAAACGACGTCGTTTATCGCCGCTTTGGCGAGGGTAACGAACTTTGCCGCCGAAAAGGGCTCGTCAATATTGCAAATATCGATGAGGTGGTGAGGGATATCCTCCATTTCCTCCTTGGTCGGCTTTGCGGTGCCGATGTCCATTTCACGGTATATCTGCATAGAATCGCCGCTTATTATTTCGCCTCCGAGCTCGATGGCTTTTTGAATCGCGTATGCACTTTTTCCGCCTGCCGTAGGTCCGACAACGACGATAAGTGGGATTTTTTCCATAATTTTGTCCTACTTTAAAGGTGCACCAAGGCGCAGGGGGTATCCTGCGCCTTGATATTAACTTTATGCCTAATATTATCTTATCATATTATCGGTTAAAGTCAATGAATTTTTTATTAATTATTCGAGTTGTCGTTATCGCGCAAGACCTTTCTTCTTATCTTACCCGAAATGGTTTTGGGAAGACTTTCGACGAATTCGACCTTACGGGGATATTTATAGGGTGCGGTGTGAGTTTTTACGTAATTTTGGATTTCCTTTACCAATTCGTCACTCGGCTCCTTGTCCTTTGTAAGAACAACGGTCGCCTTAACGATTTGCCCTCTCGTTTCATCGGGCACACCGGTAATTGCGCATTCAAGCACATAAGGAAGCTCCATAATAACGCTTTCGATTTCGAACGGGCCGATGCGGTAGCCGCTCGATTTGATAACGTCGTCAACACGTCCGACGTACCAGAAATTGCCGTCTTCATCGCGCCATGCGGTGTCGCCCGTGTGGTAAACGCCGTCGCAAAGCACGTTGTCGGTCGCTTCTTGGTTTTTGTAATAACCGAGGAACAAGCCAAACGGTCTGCCCTTGTCCAAGCGAATAACGATTTCGCCCTCTTCACCGACAGCGGCAGGTGTGCCGTCCTCGCGCACTATGTCGATATCGTAAGCCGGACTGGGCTTACCCATCGAACCGGGCTTCGGCTCACAGCCGATAAGGTTACCGACGGTAAGAGTTGTTTCGGTCTGACCAAACGCTTCCATAAGCTTAATGCCGGTTGCGTTATAGAAGAGCTTGAACACCTCGGGGTTTAAAGCTTCACCTGCAATCGTCGCGTATTTAAGCGAAGAAAGATCGTATTTATTAAGGTCCTCACGGATGAAGAAGCGATACATCGTGGGAGGTGCGCAGAAGGTGGTGATGTTATATTTTGCGAACATGGGAAGCAATTTCGAAGCGTCGAAGCGGTCGAAATCGTAAACGAAAATTGCCGCCTCGCAAAGCCATTGACCGTAAAGCTTGCCCCAAAGCGCCTTACCCCAGCCGGTATCGGAAATGGTGAAATGCAAGCCGTCGGGATCGACGTGATGCCAATGTCTTGCGGTAACGATATGTCCGAGCGGATAAGTAAAGCTGTGCATCGCAAGCTTGGGATATCCGGTCGTACCCGACGAGAAGAACATTACCGAAGGATCGTCCTTGCTGTTTTCGACACGCGGGAAGCTCGACGAGCAGCGCATAAAGTTGGTGTCGAATTCCTGCCAGCCGTCACGGGTGCCGTTGACCATAATTTTGGTCTTCATCGTGGGACATTTGAGGAAAGCGCGTTCCGCTTCGATTGCGGTGTTGCCGTCTGCGGTACAAACGATCGCACTGATCTCACCTGCGTTGAAGCGGTATTCAAAATCGTGCTCGACAAGCTGATTTGTTGCAGGAACCGCAACCGCGCCGAGCTTGTGCAAAGCGATCATACATACCCAGAATTGCCAATGGCGTTTAAGAACGAGCATTACGCGGTCGCCCTTCTTGATGCCCTGCATCGCAAAGTAGTTCGCCGCCTTGGACGAAAGGCGCGAAATATCGGAAAAGGTAAATTCCTTTTCGGATCCGTCGTTGCCGACCCATTGGATACATTTTTTATCGGGAACCTTTGCCGCAAGCGCGTCAACGACGTCGTAAGCAAAATTGAAGTTATCGTTGCAATGAAGCTTGATATCTTTAAGTCTGCCGTCTTCGTCAAAGGTTTCTTCAACGAATTGCTTATAAATACAGTTATCGTAATTGTAAGAGGTTGCTTTATCTTCTGTCTTTTCGGGAACTTTTTCCTCTTTTTCGCCGTCTTCCTTGAATACTACCGCAAGGAAGGTGCAATCCTGACCGCCGACGGCGATCATACCGTGAGGATGCGCGGAATCGTAATAAACTGTGTCGCCGGGGTTCATAACGTAAATATGCTCGCCCAACTGAACCTTAAGGTTGCCCGTAAGGATAAGGTTGAATTCCTGTCCCTTGTGTGTCGCAAGAGTTATGGGCTTGTTTTGCAGCTCTTCATCGTATTTTGCGGTGACGATAAACGGTTCGCTCATACGGTTTTTCAAAAGCGGCGCAACGTGGCGATAGTCAAAACCCTTTTCGCGCTTGATGGGCATACCGCCGCCTGCGCGCGTAAGGTTGTAAAAATCAAGCTTCGGATCAGAACCCGAAACGAGCTCGGAAATATCCATACCCAAAAGCTTTGCACACTTGAAAAGGAAGGAGAAGGAAAAATCTTCCTCGCCCTTTTCCATACGCATATATTCGGATTCGCCGATACCGCACGCCTCCGCCAATGCTTTAACGGGCATATCGAGATTTTCTCTCGCCCATTTAAGTCTTGCGGCGATTGCTTTTGATTGCTGTTCCATTTTCAAATTACCTCTTCTTTTTTGATTTTTAACGTCGCTAAGAAGTGTACAAAAAACAAAAAGCTCCATCTCTGCAACGAGATGAAGCTGTTAAAAAACAACTGCATTATACCACTCATTTGCGGCGCACTTGACGCTATTCCCTTTTTTACGGCGGAAACTCCGTCACACCCTACTGATATTTCAGGTATGCAGCTCGGAGGTGATAAGATAAAATGTCGGTTATTGCCTCGCACCAAACGGCAACTCTCT
>JAZTXY010000041.1:0-12720 GCA_045636665.1 Eubacteriales bacterium | reverse complement strand
TTTTAGGAATTTTAGAAAAAAAACAAGCTCTCGATATTAAATCGAGAGCTTGGTAAAATTTTAAATTATTTTACGTTTATAACAACTTCGCACGGATCGGACCAACCGAGATATTCGCTGTAGGAGAAGCTGAATTTAACTTCACCAACGAAATCCTTTTCGGGATAGTAGGTAAACGAACCGTCGTTGTTGAGAGTAACAGTACCGTGTTCGGGCATTTCGCTGATTTTGAACTCACGCAATTTTTCGGTATCAAACGTTAAGCTACCGTTTGCAGGAGTATTCTTTGCGGTTTCAATGGTTGTTCCGGAAATTGCATCGGGCTTATATTTAAGATCACCCTTTATGAAATGATAAGTAGCATCATAAATCATTCTGCCCATTATCGAATCGGAATTACAAGCATCGCGGAAAGCGAATATTTCCTGATAGTACATAACGATACAGTCGTTCATATAACCGTATTCAGTACCACCTGCCAAATATTGCATATACTTCTTGAAGAACTGAATATTACTTAAACTATCGGTACAAATTTCCATTTCGATGCCCATACCATACATTGCGGTAAGCTTTGCACAGTTGGTTACGTTGGAATAAGGAGTGTCGAGCTTAAATACGTAGTTAGGCTGCATAACGGCAACGTCAAAACCGTATTCAGACCAAGCATTGTATCCGTTGGATGCGAAATAAGGAATCCAGCAGAAATCAACACCCTTTTTATGAACGAGTTCAGATGTTGCGTTAAGAACGCGAAGGCTCATATCATCGGTCGAATTGATTGCTTCGTGGAACCAATAATAACCTACAAGCTCGATATTTTGGAAGTTTTGTGCTTTGAAGGTATCGTCGGTAAGATTAATATACCATTCGATTGCCTTCATAGTGTCTTCGTATTTGCTAAGGTTTTCGGAAACGCCGTCGCCGTCTACGTCACCGAAATTTGTAATTTCGGGCGAAGGATAATAAAGCGAAAGAATTACTTTGTACTTATAATCTGCTGCAAGGCCGAGTTCTTCTTTAACAATAGCAACTGCTTCGTCAAGTGCTTTAATGTTCTTTCCGTCGCCGAACAAATCGTTCAATGCCCATTCCCAGTCGGTTTTAACACCGTTTGAGTAAGGATAGCCGCCACTCGGGAAGGTTGACATAATCAAGAACAAGAAGCTGTCAAACATAACGTCTTGCATTTTGCCGTTTTCATCAACGTACGCAAGGTAAGGAATAAGGTCTTCAACCTTGTAGCCTTCACGATTATTGTGATAAAGCAAGCAGGTATCTTTTGCGCCGCCAAGGATATTTTTGGAGGGCTCGATACGTTTACTTGAAAAGGTCGTTACTTCTTTTAAGCCTGCGGCGGAAGGACTCTTTGCACTTGCGGTCGAGGTAGTACCGAAAATTTCAACCTCATCACAACCTGCCCAACCGCTAACAGCGAACTTCAACGAAACATATCTTGCTTTAATCTTCTTGGAAAGCTTAAGCTCATATTTAGCCAAGAACGCCTGACTGTTGCCATTTCTTTGCATTGTGCCGACTTCATACCAGGTTTTGCCATCTTCGGTCACAGATACTTGAATGGTAGAAGGCGCATTTACCGCCCAGTCAACCTGTTGAGTAAAGCTTGCGGTAATCTTGTCAACAGAAGAAACGTGAGTAAGATCGAATACGACAGTTCTGTCTCCGCCGCCGTTAAATTTAAAGAAACGGCCGTTATGAATATCCGTACTGGGCGAAACTTTGCCATCGGTCATAATCTTCGATGTAACAGCGGTATTGTTTGCCGCAGCTTCTTTACCCAATTCGGCCGCAGAAACGATTTGCTGAGTTGTGTTTGCAACGAGGTTAATATATTCATCGTTGCCTGCAGAACCCCAATCCTTGCTATTCTTTTCGATTACAACGGGAGGATACAAAGATTCTTCGTTATATTCTCTGTATGCATAAACAGCAAATTCTTCTGCAAGGAACATCGTGCTTTCGGTAGCGATAATTGTAAACTCAATATATCTTGCGCTGATAGTTTTTACAAACGGAAGCGAGAAGCAATAACTGCCGTTTGCTATTACGGTATTTGCATACAAAACACCCAACTCGGTTTTGTTTTTGTTTTCATCAAGAGCCGCAACCTTAATTGCTACAGGCAAAAAGAGTTTAACAGCTGTATTTGTATAGAATGATGCTTCAACTGACGCAATATCGTCAACGGTTTTACCGAGGTCAATCAAAACGGTCGAATCTTTGGTTGCGTCTAAACCAACCCAAGTGCCGCCTTCATAAAAACCGCTCAAGTTACCGTCGGTAAGCATTTTGCCGTTATCCTTAAACTTATCAATAACAGCGGAAGATTTTTGATATTTTGCGTCTTTGGAGATAAGAGTCTTATTAAGAGCGTATTCAATTTCCTTAACGCCTGCAGGTCTTGCAACTGTGCCGTGAACTTTATATGCTTCGTTTACAGCATTTACAAATTCAACACCGCTTGAACCTTCAACGTCTGCAATAACGGAAATTTCATCAAAAAACATCCAAGCCGCCGTGCCGGTTATGTAAAAGCGAATATATCTTGCATTGATATAGTTTTCAAGGGTAATAACAACGTCTTTCACAGTGCCTTCTTCGAAGGTAGGAGCACTTCCCTTGCCAACTCTTTGCCAATCTTTACCATCAACAGAGCCATAAACGGTAACACTGCCGATAGGACCGATACCGGCTTGTTTTGTAGAAAGATAGCCAACAGTGAACTCATAAATTTTATCGCATTCATAACCAAGGTCAACGATAAAGATCTGACCGGATGATGCGATGTATCCGGCGGTTGATTCATCGGAATAGCTCGGAGAATCGGAGCTAACGCGGATGCCGTCAGTCATTTCCGAATTATATGAATCGGGATACTGTGCATCGGCTTCGATTTGCGAAGTATACGACGCGCCGTTGGAAATAACGGTGGACTGTGCATTTTTATCAACAGCAACACCGGTTAAAATAAGCGATTCTTTGCTGGGTTTCGACGTTCCGGTTGATTGATCGCCCGAACCCGATTCGGAATTGTCGGTAGATGCATCAACAGAGGATTCGTCGGCAACGTTATCGCCGCAAGCGGTGATAAACACTGATAAAACAATCAGCAATGCTAATAAAAGAGAAAGTTTTTTCATATTACCATCCTATTTTTTTATTTTTAATCATTATATCATAATTCTTTAAGTTTGTCACTAATTTTTACGAAATTTTTCAAACTGTTATTGAATCGGAAGAACGATGACAATATCACTTCCCTTGCCCAATTCACTTTGTACGTTAATTTCGCCGCCGTGTTTTTGAATAATGCTTTTCACCATTGACATACCAAGACCGCATCCGCCAACACCTTGCGCTTCTTTACCGCGATAAAAGCGTTCGAACATACGGGTTTTCGTTTCATTACTCATACCAATTCCGTTGTCGCGAACAGAAACAACGATTTTTACAAAATCGCTTTCGATTTTTACGCAAATCGTACCGCCTTCAACGCTGAACTTGATTGCATTTTCAAGCAAATTATTCCAAACCTCGCCAATAAGATCTTTACATCCAAGATAATTAACTGCTTGAAGATCAAGGACAACCTCAATATTCTTTTCGGCGAGATGATCTTCCATCGAAAGAATACATTTTCTTAATTGCTCATCCATAGAAAACAGCTCTTTTTCAAGACCTGCGCTAAGGTGCTCCAATCGGGAAAGCTCCAAAACGTCATTAATTAAATGAGAAAGCGAAATCGACTTTTCCTTTATAACTTCGATATACTCTTTTTTCTCATCTTCCAAAAGCGTTTCATCCTCAAGAAGCTGAGCATAACCGTGAATCGAAGAAAGCGGTGTGCGAAATTGATGAGATACGTTTGAAACAAAATCTCTTGCTAAAAGCTCGTTTGCGCCAAGCTTGTCCACCATCTCATTAAAACTATCGCATAATTCCGCAATTTCTTTTTCTCGCGGAGGTTCAAGCCGCTGACTAAAGTCGCCGTTGGCAACGGCTTTTGACGCTTGTGTGATCTTGCGTAAACTACCAAAAATTATTCTGTTACCCAAGCCCCTGACAAGACTTGTTGAAATTATAGCACTGCCAATAAACAAAACCAAAACAAGCCAAATCAAGGTAAATTCGGTCATAAGCCCCGTATTCAATAAAATAACGTAAAAGCAAAACAGCATTATCGCCGTTATACAGCTTACGGCAAAAATGAACACGGTCAAATAGAACACCATTGGCATTTTTTCTTTTACTTTTTTTATATTATCGCCAATAAGTGTTTTGTCATTTTTCATTTCAGCACCCCTTTGTAACCGATGCCGCGAACGGTTTCTATTGAAAAATCTTTGTTATTTTCGTATCGGTTCCTTAATTTGCTGATATGTACGTTAATCGTCTTTTCGTCACTTTCGGATTCGTATCCCCAAATTTCGTCCATAATTTCAAAACGCGTAAACACTCTGTCAGGATACGATAAAAGCTTGAAAAGTAACAAAAATTCCTTTTGAGGCAAAGTAACCGTATCGCCATCAGCGGTCACGGTATATGCTTCACTGTCTAAAACGGTATCACCGATTACAATTTTGCGCTCATTTGCGATTTTGCTTCTGCGCAAAAGCGCGTTTACTCGCAAAATCAGTTCATTTATATCGATCGGCTTAACCATATAATCGTCAGCGCCGAGATTAAAGCCTCGAAGCTTATCATTAAAAGAGCCTTTTGCAGTAACGTAAAGCACAGGTACTGTTGAATTGAAGCTTCTGACGTTTTCAATGAACTCATATCCGTCAAGCTTCGGCATCATTACGTCGGTAACGATCAAGTCAATATGCATTTCGTCAAGCACGTTCAACGCTTCTTCGCCATCTTTTTTTGAAATGACAAAATGACCGTCTTTTTCAAGAACTTTACATATCAATTTATTTAATGCAATATCGTCTTCGGCAACCAAAATATTGGGCATAAAAAACCTCCGAAATTAAAAAATGAGCGCACTGCAAAAGCAACGCGCTCAAAATCTTATGCGTTCTCCTCGAGATAAGCAACAACGTCGCCAACAGTGATAAGAGTCGGAAGCACGCTTTCATCAAAGATGACGTTGAACTTTTCTTCGCAAAGCACAACCAAATCAGCGAGTTCAAGCGAATTGAAACCGAGATCGTTCATCAATTCGGCTGTGGGAACTATGAGTTCGGGGTTGATGTCCATTTCGTTAACTAAAAGATCTTTAAGCTTACCTAACATAATTTACCTCATTAAGATTGTTAATTTAAGAAAGTTTATATCGAATTATTTTCTTAGTGGTCGTCTTTTCGAATTCATTCTTTTTAATTTCGATATTACGTATCTGTTTGAAGGTAGGTAACATCTTATTAATGTTCGCAACTTCAGAACGCATTTTTTCGATTATCTGTTCTTCTGTACATTCCTTGAATTGATCGTAATCGGGATAAATAAGCGCAGTGATTACAACTTCGCCCGAAGAATTTCCACGTCCGATAACTACGCACTCTTTTATTGAATCGATTCTTTCCAAATATTCCTCGATTTCTTCGGGATAAACGTTTTTGCCGTTGTCGAGAATAATAATATTCTTTTTACGACCAGTAATATAAAGATAATTATCTCGATCCATGTAACCGAAGTCGCCTGTACGGAAATAGCCCTCTTGTGTAAAAGCAGCTTTTGTTGCTTCCTCGTTATTGTAATAACCAAGCATTACATGACCGCCCTTAACGCAAATCTCGCCGATTTCGCCATAAGGAAGATCGATTTCTTTGCCCGTTTCATCGGATATTATTTTAACGCGCGATCCGGGAATAGGAAGTCCGACAGAGTTATAATGTACGTTTACCATCGGATTAACAGCTACAAGCGGAGAACATTCCGTTATACCATATCCTTGGAAAACGTTTATACCCAAATCTTCAAACCACTTGATTGCTTCAGGGTCGGTAGCGGCACCGCCGCATATCATAGTTTTCAACTTTCCGCCAAGAGCGCTCAGCACCTCAGAGAAAACTATGCTTCTCGCATCAAGTCCAACCTTTCTAAGCGCCTTAGTTGCTTTAACACCAACGTCAACAACCTTTTGCTTCTTACGGTTTTTGATTTCATCGGATATTTTTTTCTTAATAGTGTTGATGTACAAGGGTACAACAACCATGGCAGTGGGTTGAAACATTTTCATGTTTCTCATAACGTATTTCAAGCTATTGTTAACACAAATGGTAAGTCCCAAACGAATAGCCGTAAGCTGTCCCGCTGTCATCTCATAAGTGTGGTGCATCGGAAGAACACTTAAAAGAACGTTGTTGCTCTTAAAGTTGATCATATTAGATGCTGCATTAAGCGCAGTAAGCACGTTATCTTCAGAAAGCATAACACCCTTACTTGTTCCGGTAGTACCGGAAGTAAAGATAAGCAAGCTCATCTTAGAACGGTCATATCTGCAATTCTTAAAGGATTTGTCACCGCCGGCAACAAGCTTTGCGCCCAACGAAACGAATTTTTCAAAAGAATAATAACGTTTGTCGGTGCTTCCCTTGTTATCAAAATCGACGATTACTTTCAAATTAGGAAGATTCATTGCAGCGATTTTTTCTGCATACTTACCCGAACAGAAAACTGCTTCGGTATCGGAATAAGCAAGAAAATTTTCAATCTGTGCAGGCAACAAGTCTTTATCAAGCGGCACTGCAACAGAACCCGCACTTATGACAGACATAAGCGAAATCATCCACAAAGGGCTGTTTTCGCCTACAATAGCAATCTTCTTATTATTCAAGCCAAGAGAGCAAATCGCTGTACCAACGCTTTTAAAATAAGAATAAAGCTGTCTATAAGACATTTCAGAGACTTCATTAGGTGCAGTAAAATACTTATAAACAATTTTATCGCCGTATTTCTCGGTTGACTCACGAAGAATCGAACGAATACTTTCGGGCATTTTATAAACATTCTTTATTTCGGGTACTTTCAATACAAACACTCCATTTCAAGATAATATTATATCAAAATATTTAAATATGTCAAGCGAATGGGTATATTTTAACGAAAAATACAAAAATTATATAAAAACAGTTAAAGGAATCCATTATGACGAACAAACAATACAAAGATTATACCGAAAAACGCGCCGAACGCTCGCCTTGTATAAAAAATTGTATCAAAGCATTTTTTGTTGGAGGAACCATTTGTACGATTGCCGAGCTATTTTTACAATTATATTTATATTTGGGAATTAACAAAGACACTTGTTTTATTTTAGCATCTCTTACAATCATACTGCTTACTGCAATTTCAACGGGTTTCGGTTTTTTTGATAAGATTGCGAAATTTGGCGGTGGCGGTGCGTTGGTTCCGATTTCGGGATTTGCAAACGCCATAACATCAGAAGCGATTGAATCCAAAAGCGAAGGGTTTATAACGGGCGTTGCATCAAAAATTTTCACCATCGCAGGCCCCGTTATTGTATATGGCGTTTCTTCATCCATTATATTTGGTATAATATACTATATATTTATTATGTGAGGGTTAACTTTTGAAAAACAATCATTTATATTTTAATGATGTATATTTGAACGTCTCCTCTTCTGTAGTAGGAAAGAAAGAGTTCAAAGGTCCGCTTCAAGCTTATTTCGACGCTTATTCGGATGATGAATATTTCGGTCAAAAAAGTTTCGAAGAAGCAGAGAGCGAAATGGTACGGCAAAACTTAAATATCCTTGCCAAGAAAGGCAACTTTACTTTTGATGACATCGATTTTATATTCGGTGGCGATTTGATCAATCAATGTACTGTTACAAGTTATGCCGCAAATGGCAGCAACATCCCTTTTATTGGATTATACGGCGCTTGTTCAACAGCAATCGAGTCGATAATATGTGCTTCAGTTTTCATTAACGCAGGCTTTGCACACCGCACAATCGGCGTAACTTCGTCCCACTTTTGCTCAGCCGAGCGTCAATACCGCTTCCCTCTTGAATACGGAAGCGTGCGCACTCCCACTTCTCAAAACACAGTAACCGGCTCGGGTGCTTTTTTGATTACCGACGAACCGTCAAAAATCAAAATCAAAAGTGCCGTCATCGGTAAAATTATCGATAAAGAAATCACCGATGCAAATAATATGGGCGCAGCAATGGCTTGTGCAGCAACAGACACAATAAAAGAATTCTTTATTGACGGCAAACTCAAACCCGAGGATTTCGATATTATTTCAACCGGTGACCTTGGTTACGAGGGCAATGCAATAGCATCAGAGATGTTAGCTCTTGAAGGAATTGCGATGAATACAACCTTCACCGATTGCGGTATACTGATTTATGACAAATCAAAGCAAGACACTCATTCGGGAGGTTCCGGCTGTGGCTGTATCGCAAGTGTATTGGCAGGTCACTTTTGTAAGCTTTTAAATGAAGGGACAATTAAAAACCTTCTAATCGTTGGCACAGGTGCGCTTCTTAACACGAACAGTGTATTTGAAAGCAGATCGATTCCTTCAATCGCTCACGCAATCCATCTTAGTACGGAGTGAAAAAATGAACTATTTATATGCATTTTTAATTGGCGGTTTACTTTCTATCCCCGCCCAGATATTATTAGATAAGACAAAGCTTACAAACGCACGCATTTTAACCTTCTACGTTATCGCAGGTGTTGTTTTTGAGGGTTTTGGCATATACAAGTATTTGGTGACTTTTGCATCAACAGGAGCGACTATACCTCTTACGGGGTTTGGCTATTCACTTGCAAAAGGTGTAAGAGAATCCATTGGCAGCGATGGATTATTGGGTATATTAAAAGGCGGTTTTACCGCAACGTCCGCAGGAATAGCTTTTACTCTTTTTGTAGCGTTGATATTATCATATTTTTGCAAAAGCAGAACAAAATAAAAAGATCTGTCGTTTTTACGACAGATCTTTTTTCTTTTATTAACCGGTAATACCGCTGCGTTCAACGCCTTCGATAAGGGTTCTCTGAGCGAACATATAGATAACAACAAGCGGAACAAGTATCATAATACCGCAGGTGTTTCTGATTGCCGCTTCGTAAGTTTCCTTAGCGACGTAGTTGGTATCCAACGACGAGGGAACGTTAACGATATTGGGCAACAAAGTTGCAGTCTTTTGGCTGGTAAAGAACAAACCGGTATAGAAGGTATCCGACCACTGCCACGAGAATGAGAACATAAAGATAGTTACCATCATAGGAAGTGCCATCGGAAGAATTATCTTACCGAACGTCTTAATAGTACCAGCGCCGTCAACGTATGCTGCTTCTTCAAGTTCATCGGGAACGCCATTGAAGTACTGACGCATAATGTAGATGAACAAACCGTTCTTAAATGCAAGACCGGTAAGCGAAAGAATCGCAAACGGCCAATACGAGTTAAGCATATTGCCCATCGAATGAACGACCTTCGGATCAGAGAACAACACCTTAAAGAAGCCGGGATCTTCAATACCAACATCAATAAAGCCCTGTTCCAAAACTGCATATCCTGCAGAAGCGCCTTCGGGATGGCTGAATATTTCACCTAAATTTTCAAATAGGTGCTGTATTCCACCATATATTCCCCAAATGTCGAAGTATCTAAACTTCATAAACATCGACAACTGAATCGTTTCGTGAGGAACGATCATTGTAAATACAACGCAGACGAAAAGCAGTTTTTTGAATCTAAACTTGAATTTTGCGAAACCGTAACCAACAATCGCGCATATCAAAGTTTGAGAAATCGCACAAAGCAACGAAAGAATTGTGGAGTTAAACAAAGCTTCGAAATACTTATTGTCACTAATAATAGCTTCATAGGTATCCAAGGTAGGATTCATTGCAATAAGAAGTACCTTTACGTTTGTAAAGTCTTCTTTGCTCATAAACGAGCTTGCTACTTTAGAGATATACGGGAAAAGAACGATATACGAAATACCTACAAGAAGTACGAATCTAAACAAAGACCAAAGTAACTTCTTTGCAAAATAGAAGGTAAGGTATTTGTAGCGGAGTCGCATAAGGAAAGAAGTCTTTTCTTGCGACTTAATTTTTTTAATCGCTTCTTCACGCTTGAGTTGCTTTTTGTATTCTTTCAACTCTTGTTTTGTCATTGCGGAAGTATCCATTTATGCCACTCCTTTCTTATACGTCTTTTCTTTGATAGAATACGTAAGCACTGAATACACCCGCAACGAGCGCAAGTACTAAAATAACTACCAAGAAGTACATCCACGACATCGCTGTTGCAATAACGGTACCGTCTTGAGGATGGTTGTTGTAAATGTTTTCAATATACGACATAATCTGGTTAGATTGCGAAGTAAACGAGTCGATAACCGTATAAATCGTATTAACCAAGATCATCGGTGATATCATCGGGAAGGTAATCTTCCAGAACGTTTCCCAAGAGGAAGCGCCGTCGATATGACACGATTCGTAAATTGCGGGTGAGATAGACTGCAAACCTGCAAGGAAGATAAGCATCTGTACACCGGATTTGTTAACAATGTTGTAAACGTCGTTAACCAACGATACAACGTATTCAACGATACCGGCACCGATTTGCATGCCTCTAAACAAGCTTGTCAAGTCCATAACGCTTAAGATTTCAGCGCCTGAATTTCCGTTTTCCATGTCACCTGAACCGCCTGCCATTTGTTCCATGTTAGCGATAAGGTTGTTGGTATTATCGATAGATTCAATAATACCGGTGGAAACGATAACGGGGATGAAGAATATTGCTCTGAATATCGCTCTGCCGCGCATCTTCTGGTTAAGAAGAACTGCCATAAAGAGCGAGAAAATTACGATTGCGGGAACGTCAAATGCCAAGTCGGTAAGACTGCCTACCAAGGTTGTGGTAAACTGAGGGTCTTTGGACAAAGCGTATTGATAGTTTTCCCAACCTGCATCGAGAAGTACGTAACCACCACCCGGCTGAATCGCGATTTTACCAAACGAAAATTGGATGGATTCAACGATCATCGGGAGATAGATCAACAAGAAACCGATAAGAAAAGGTGCTATAAAGAGCCAACCCATTCTCGACTTTTGAACGTCGAGAGAGCGAGAACGCTTCTTTTCTTTTCTGCTGGTTTTTGTCTTAGGAGCAGTGTCTTTGATTTCTATTGCATTTTCTTTTTTCATTCTACACCCTCCCATGTCTTAGTAATTTTGTTGTCTTTGTCAAGTTTTACATAACCGCCTGCAGGTACAACGATTTCAGCATCACCGGAAACTACGGTGTAAGCTTTTTCGCCATAGTTCATAAAGAACGAAATGCCGTTATCATAAATTACCTTAACAACGTTGCCGTCATTGGAAACGATTTCGTGCTTACGAATTATAGAGTTCTGCACGTCGGAAAGAGCTTCGTTAACTGTTTCATAAGCCGCTTGGATATCAGACTTCCAAATGCCGTAGCTTACGGAATAGTACTGTGCAATTTCGGGGTTAGCATATTGCTTGAGGTCAGAAGTGTTATTGCAAGCAATAACGAAGTAAGGCGATGCACCGCTTTCAATAGTCTTGAGCAAGTGATAATTGTAATCGCCTGCGAGGTTAAGAGCGATACCTGCATATTCGATATAGCCGTGGAGAACCATACTCATGAAAGGAACTGTTGCGTAGGAATAAAGGAGTCTGGAGTCGTCCAACGGGAGTTCAAGAATATCGGTAATATAACGAAGGGTATACTCGTTACCTGCGTTAACAAGAACTTTATCGTTTTTAGAATCGATGAGTTCGAGCAATTGGATAACCAATTCCTTAGAGTCTTCTCTGGTAAGAGGATTATCCTTGTTAAAGTCGGAAGACAAATATTCGCCAACAGTGCCGACGGAAATTGCGCCAACTTCGAACTTATCATAATCCTCGGAAGCCATGGTGTAAAGCTCCTTCATAAACATAGGAGAAATTACACCGCCACCGTACATATTGGAGAAAGCTTGCATTACGGGATCATAATCCTGATACCAAGCGGTACGGTCGTCGATGGTTTGACACAAGTCTTCGCCCCACTCGAAACCGTCAAAGTTTTTATCGCGGTAAGCAACGGAAAGTTCAACTTCGGGGAACAAAGTTACGCCCTTTTCTTTTGCATATGCAATAAGATTTTTGAATCCTTCTTCGCCACCCAAAACTTCTTCAACTTCAATCGAAGAAGCGATGTCGCCCATAACGCCGCCGTTAAACCAAGCGTTAAGTCTGATCTTGATATTGTTAATATCAATAGAATTGAGTTCGTCGATAATCTTAACGGTGTCATCAAAAGTGGTAAGAGGAATCATGGTTTCAACAGGAATACCCATAATGCTCTTAGAGCCTTGAATTGCACCTAAAGTTTCAAGATAAAGAGGAACGTCTTCCTTAAGATCGGGAATTTCTTTAAGTACGCCGGTACGAACGAGATACGATCTGTACGCTGCAGCCATATCGGAATAGGATTTGTCTGCATCAAATACGGAAGTAGCTTCATCGCCGTCTTCGGTACCATCAAGAATAAAGAGTCTAAGCTTAAATGCACCGGTATATTTACGTTTGGATTCAACCGTCCACATTGCATCGGTACCGACGGAAATACCGCCGTCGAGCACGTAGGAGTCCTTAGGACGAGGGTTGAACGAAGTGTAAATAGATGCGTAGTTGTGTACAGGACCACCGTAGTTAACGTTGATCTTAGCAAGCGAGTCGCCTTCTTCG
>JAZTXY010000040.1:0-16373 GCA_045636665.1 Eubacteriales bacterium | reverse complement strand
TTCTGCATAGATAAACCTCCATATAAATTAAGGTAGCGCAGGGGGCGCAGTCAAAGCCGGGAAGGACTCCCGGCTTTGATAAATACTTACTTGGTCTTGGGACCGGCGGCAACGAGAGCCTTGCCTGCGTCGTTTCCGGTGTACTTGACAAAGTTCTTCTCAAAGCGGGCAGCCAGATCCAGAGCCTTTTCTTCCCAAACCTTTACATCAGCGTAGGTGTCCTGGGGGTCCAGAATGCCGGAATCAACACCGGGCAGGCTGGTGGGAACTTCCAAACCGAAGTAAGGAATGGTCTTGGTTTCGGCCTTCAGGATAGAGCCGTCCAGAATGGCGTCGATGATGCCACGGGTATCCTTGATGGAGATACGCTTGCCGGTGCCGTTCCAACCGGTGTTAACCAGATAAGCCTTGGCGCCGGACTTCTGCATCTTCTTTACCAGCTCCTCGCCGTACTTAGTGGGGTGCAGCTCCAGGAAAGCGGCGCCGAAGCAAGCGGAGAAGGTGGGAGTGGGCTCAGTGATACCACGCTCGGTGCCGGCCAGCTTGGAAGTGAAGCCGGAGAGGAAGTAATACTGAGCCTGTTCGGGAGTGAGAACAGAAACAGGAGGAAGTACGCCGAATGCATCTGCAGAAAGGAAGATAACGTTCTTAGCTGCAGGAGCTGCGGAAACGGGACGAACGATGTTGTCGATGTGGTCGATGGGGTAGGAAACACGGGTGTTTTCGGTTACGCTCTTGTCGTTGAAATCGATAACGCCGTTTTCATCGAGAGTAACGTTTTCGAGAAGTGCGTTTCTCTTGATAGCGTTGTAGATATCGGGTTCGGAATCCTTGTCGAGGTTGATAACCTTTGCATAGCAGCCGCCTTCGAAGTTGAAAACGCCGTTGTCATCCCAACCGTGTTCGTCGTCACCGATGAGGAGACGCATAGGATCGGTGGAAAGGGTGGTCTTACCGGTACCGGAGAGACCGAAGAAGAGAGCGGTGTTTTCGCCGTTCATATCGGTGTTTGCGGAGCAGTGCATGGAAGCGATGCCCTTGAGGGGGAGGTAGTAGTTCATCATGGAGAACATACCCTTTTTCATTTCGCCGCCGTACCAGGTGTTAAGGATAACCTGTTCACGAGAAGTGATGTTAAATACAACTGCGGTTTCAGAGTTGAGACCGAGTTCTTGATAGTTTTCAACCTTTGCCTTGGAAGCGTTGTAAACAACGAAATCAGGTTCGAAGGTTTCGAGTTCTTCAGCAGAGGGAGCGATGAACATGTTCTTGATGAAGTGTGCCTGCCATGCAACTTCAACGATGAAACGAACTGCCATACGGGTATCCTTGTTAGCGCCGCAGAATGCGTCAACAACAAAGAGTCTCTTGTTGGAAAGTTCTTTAACTGCGAGATCCTTCAAAACGTTCCAGGTTTCAACGGATGCAGGGTGGTTGTCATTCTTGTATTCGTCGGAGGTCCACCAAACGGTATCCTTGGAGTTTTCGTCCATAACGATGTACTTGTCTTTGGGGGAACGGCCGGTGTAGATACCGGTCATAACGTTAACAGCGCCGAGTTCGCTGACCTGACCCTTTTCAAAGCCTTCGAGTTCAGGTTTGGTTTCTTCCACGAAAAGTTCTTCGTACGAGGGGTTGTGTACGATTTCGGTAGTACCGGTAATACCGTACTTGGTAAGGTTGAGTTCAGCCATTTCAAAAAACCTCTTTCATAATTTTATTCCTTAAATTGCCATTGTCTATGATACAATATTGAATCGACAAAATCAATATATCGTTAGTACATTTACACTCAAATTAATCGCATATTTTTATGCAAAATAATTAAAAAACCGTCTTTTATATAAAATCATCGGCGTCTTCCCAAAATTCAACCTCCAAAAAACACCGTGAATACTGCGGTATTTTAGCACACAACCTTGACAAAGCGCGTGCGCGCGTGTATAATTATTTGACTATGTTATATATAGAGTATATAGGTCTTATTAACGATAAATACGGGTAAATTTTATGGATAAAAAGAGCTTAAGGGACAAGATTACCGAATACGTCCTCATAGCGGTCATTTGCATTGCAATCGTCGTTTTGATATTTTCATTTCATAACCGCGAGTTTTCCTTTACCGCCTATACCTCCGAATCGATAGAATACGTAAAAGCAGAGGTTTTGGAGGTTTTGGAGGAGCAAATTGACGAGGAGTTGGGTTATGAAAGAGGTTATCAAAAATTAAAGGTTGAAATTCTTGAGGGAAAAGCCAAAGGGCAAATTACCGATATTGACAACTACATCACGGTCGGTCATAGCGTTATTCTCGATGAGGGTGAGGATTTTATTGTTTGCGCCGACGTTCCCGAAGGAATCGACCCGATGTTTTCGGTGTATAGCTACGACAGAAGCGTCGGAATATTTTTTATTGTTGCATTATTCATTGCAATCGTAACCGCAATCGGCAGAAAAAGGGGCTTGCTTAGCTGTCTTGGCTTGATTTTTACGTTGTGTATGGTCGTGTGCTATATGGTTCCCGCGCTTTTCGAAGGAGGAAATGCCTTTTGGGTAACGCTGGTCACGTTGGTTGCAAGTACGGTTGTCAGCTGCTTTTGTATCGGCGGAATCAGTGTAAAAACCTCCAACAATATCTTAAATACCCTGCTTGGTGTCGGAACTGCGTGCTTGATGTATTTCATCTTTACCTGCATTCTCCACATCGGCGGCTCGGCAATCGAAGAGGTTGAAATGCTTTCGCTTATTTCGAATAATACTGGACTTGAAATAAGCGGTGTTCTTTATGCAGGCGTTGCGATAAGCTCGCTCGGCGCGGTTATGGACGTTGCGGTTTCAATAGGCGCGGCGCTTTATGAAATAAAAACCGTCAGGAAAGAAGCGTCCTTCAAAGAAATGTTTCGTTCGGGTATGAATATCGGACGCGATATGATAGGCACGATGACAAACACTCTTATTCTTGCATTTGCGGGCGGAACACTTGCAACGCTCGTCATATTTATGTCGTACGGAATACAGTTTCACCAGCTTATTTCATCGAATTTCATTGCCGCGGAAATCGCGGGGGGAATTGCAGGCAGTCTTGGTATAGTCTTAACGGTACCGTTAAGCGCCTTGATTTGCTCCTATACTTTGAATAAAAAAATAAAAATAAAGGACTCTGACAAAAAACACAGGAGGAATTATGAATCTTAAAAGAGTATCTTTCGTACTTGCAATCGCAATGCTTCTTTCGGTATTTTCGGTTGCAATTCCGTCGGTTTCTGTTTTGGCAGAAAGCGATAAGGATTATTCGGTTTATGAAGTTAAGTTCGAAAACTTCAGTATGAACATCGGCGCTGATGAAACCGAACGTAACTTTATTTGGCACAGCGACAGCATAGACGGTTACGTCGATTACGCTGTACGCAACGGCGACTCCTTCCCGAGCGAATATACCTCGGTATCAACAAGATTGACCAAATTTAACGGAAAATTTGTTCACCGCGCAACCGTGCTCGGCTTGGAATATGATACCGAATATGTTTATCGCTTAAGAAGCGGCGAATATGTTTCGGAATTAAAATATTTTGACACCGATCCTATCGACAACTTCAATTTCTTGTTTGTCGGCGACCCTCAGATGGGCGCAGGTAATCTTACCAACAATATTGCAAACTGGACAAATACGTTGGACGTTGCAACCAAAATGTTCCCCGAAACCTCGTTCCTTGTTTCTGCGGGCGACCAGGTTGAAATTTCCACAAGAGCCGATTTCTTCTCGGCATTTCTTGCGCCGGAGCAATTGGATTCTCTCGCAATTGCAACCACAATCGGTAATCACGATTATAATTCCAACTTCCACAAGAACTATTTTAACGACCCCAACAGCACCACCGACGGCAAGGTTTACGGCAGCACAAAAGCAGGTGGAAATTATTGGTACACCTATAATAACGTGCTCTTTATGCATTTGAATTCCTGCAACATTTCTTGGGCAGAGCACAAGGAATTTATGCAAAAGGCGATAGCTGCTAACCCCGACGTTACCTGGAAGGTAGTCGTTACTCACTATAACTTCTTCGGCTCGAACGATTACTTCATCAACGAGCAAATCGTTCAACGCCGCGAAGATTTTGCGCCTATCGTTAAAGAGCTCGATATCGACGTTGTTCTTGCAGGACACGAACACGTTAACTCCCGCGCTTATATGATCGACGGCCTTGAATACGATAAAACTCAAGGCAACGCATCCAGTGTTACCGACCCTGTCGGAACCTTGTATTTCTCGGGCGGTACTCCCTCCGGTTCTAAATTCTACAAGCTGTTGAGCGATGCCCAGCTTCCTCACATAGCGTTCAAATTGCAGGATACCATCACCTTCACAAATATCGAAGTAGACGGCGATTCCTTCAAGACCACCACCTACCGCGTTTCCGATAAAAAGGTTCTCGATACTTTTGAAATCGTAAAGACCAAAAACGTTTCCGATCCGCTTAACGTTGACGCCGCTGACAAAAAGACCTATGAAACCAACGGCTCCGTATCGAGCAGCTATGCGGATAAAAACAATAAGCTCACCGACGGTGTTAACGATTCCTTCGTAGGATTTACAGGCACCTCCGCCGACGTTACCGTTAATCTCGGCACTGTTAAGGATATTGACCGCTTTGTTGCGAATGTAGGTACCTCCAAGGTTACTTCAAGTGCAAAAGCGCCCAAAACCGTAACTGTTTCGGTTTCCGAAAACGGAACAAGCTTTACTCCCGTAGGTACCGTAAACGTTACCGACGATGCTTCCAAGACCTATATACCCGTTCAGCTTAAGCTTTCGACGGCTGTTAAAGCAAAATACGTTCGCTTCTCGTTTGCGGCAAATGCTTCTTTGACGCTTGTATCCGAAGTAAATGCTTTTGAAAAGCATATTCACACCGGTGTTGAATGGTCGGATATTCATGAAGCAACCTATCATTTCGAGGGCCTTAAAGTAAAACGCTGTCCTTCCTGCGGCGAGGCGTATGAATTTGATTACGTTCCCAAGCTTGAAAGAGAAGAGGGCAACGACAACGTAGCACTTGGTAAAAAGTATAAACACTCCGGCCTTATCACAGAAGAGGGCAACGAAAAATATCCCGATGAAGACGGCACCACAATGACCGACGGTAAGGTTGCTTCTCCCACCGGTGCATATAACGATGCTGCTTATATCGGTTTCCATAAGAACTACGGTGAATATGCACTTGACGGCTATTTCCACATCACGGTTGACCTTGAAGATGCATATCACCTCGACAAATTAGTTGCTTACACCGCTTCTAAATATGCAGGCGCAGGCGTTACCGGACCTAAATCCGTAGCCGCCTACGTTTCCGAAGACGGAAAAGCGTGGGTACACGCAGGCACCGTTGAACCTACCGACACCGATGCAACAAGTATGCTTGAGGTCGTCATCGAACCCAAGTCCGTTCTTTACGGCAGATACGTTCAGTTCAGATTTGTTGCCTCGAACGCTTTCGTTATGGTCGCAGAGGTTCAGGCATTTGAAACCGACGTTGAAGAACACGAGCACGTCGGCGGCGAGTGGATCGATGCACAGCAGCCCACTCTTGTTGAAAAAGGAAAAAAGATTAAGACCTGTACCGTTTGCGGTATCACGGTTGACACCGAAGAAATTCCCGAGCTTGACAGCGGCGTATACGGCGAAAACCTCGTATTCGGCAAGACCTATGAACGCTCGAGCCTTTACGTTTCGGGCGGTAAGGATAAATATCCCGATGAAAACGGTAAGTCCATGACCGACGGCAAGGTTGCTCCCGACAATTCTTATTATTCGAATTCCGCGTACATGGGCTTCTATTATAAGAATCAGGATTATATCAATCAGAAGTACTTCCATATCACCTTTGATCTTGGACGCACCTATGATCTTTGGAGATTCACCACCGATTATGCATCCTCGTCAACAGAAAACTTCGCTGCAGGCGTTCAAGAACCTGCAAACGTATCGGTTTATATTTCGTCCGACAACAAGAATTGGACCTACGTTGACGGCGAAAATCCCGTTGACACTACCGATAAGGGTCGCGCATCTACCGATATCATTCTCAATTTCCCTGTAAGCGCAAGATACGTTCAGTTCAGATACACCGCTAAAAAAACCTTCGTTATGGTTTCCGAAACCGCAGTTTACGGTTTCCCGCCCGATGGTGAAGATTATTTGATCGGTGATATCAACAATAACGGCGAAGTCGAAAAGTATGACTATATTCTCGTTAAGCGTTCTGTAATGGGTACAGTCGATCTTGACGACCTGCAAAAGCAGGCGGCTGACGTTAACCGCAAGGACGGCGTTGAAAAATACGACTACATCCTTATCAAGCGTCACGTAATGGGTACTTTTACGATTGGCTGATAACAAATAAAGTCCAAAAAGATACGCCCGAAGGATATTCTCCTTCGGGCGTTCCTTTATTTTATTTTTCTTCTTCCAAAACAATGTTTACGTCGATTTTTATGGTCTTAAATTCGCCGTTTCCGTCGGAAATCATTATTTCGATTTCATCGGAACCAACGTAACCGTCCATAACGGTGTATATAAGCAAGCCGTTTTCGTTGAGCTGAACGGTGCCGTAAATCGGGGTCTTAACGAATCTTACGTCATATCCCTTGACCTCGCCGATGTTGACACTCTTTACCTGACGTCTTACGATGACCGTCAACGAATGATCGGCAAATTGGTCGAGCGGCTTTGCTTCGCCCTTGTTGGGATGGCAATCAAGCTCGTTGCGGATGTAAAGAACGGTATCGTCGTGAATTGCCTTGTTGTATTCGTTAGTGTCGTTGCGGTAAAGCACGTATGCGCCGGGCACCGCGCCTTGATAGTATGCATTAACGCCGCTCATAAATCCGTATTCATAACCCGCGCCGAGATATTCACGGTATTTTCTGAGCGATTCTTCACCCTGCTTGTTGGATTCGATTTCGATTTCAATACCCACGCCGTAAAGCTTTGCAAGCTCTGCGATTGCCTTGAGTCTGGTAGGCTCGGTATCGTTGAACATATAGTTGGGCTGCCAGCAGGTAACGTCGAATCCGTAATAGATAGCATTCCAAATGCCGTAGTTGTAGTTGTAATAGGGAAGCCATACGGTCTTATATCCAAGACTGTGAACGTATTTGTTGAACTCGATAACAGCCTTTGTATCGTGTGCGGCGGCGCTTGACCACATATTGGGTCGCATATTTTCAACCTGCCAATAAAAGCCCATCAATTCAACGTGTTCATAGTTTTTGGCTTCAAAGCGCTTAATACATTCGTCGACCATCCACTTAAGACAAGCGTTGTAGTCTGCAAGAGTGGAAACCTTTTTGCCGTTAAACGTGTCGCCGATTATCGGGCAGTTTACAGCAAGCCATACCTTTTGCTTGCCTTCGATACCAAGCTCCTCATTGACTCTTTTACGCGCCGCATCAACTGCATCGAGGTTAAGTCCTTCATAGAATACTTCTTCAAGCCACCAGGAATAGGTTTCGTTTCTCTCGGGAAGCCAGTTCATAGGCTCTCTTGTAGTGAAGCAGAAGGAATCAAAGAGAATCTTATCTGCTTTGCCGTCTTCACCGGTCGTGCACATATATTCGTATGCGGTCTGTTCGGTCAGTACGTGGTAGGTCGTGCAGTGCTCGCCAACGGTGTTTCCGATACCTGTCCAAAGAATATCGCTGACGCCTACCTCCTCGGGGTCGGGATATCTGCCGTAAACGATATCCTTGTCAAGGGTAGCGGTTTTTGCATTTTCGGGATTCTTCTTACCCATAATTTCCCATTCGCCGATATAAACAAAGCTTGACGTTTTGTTATCGGGAACGGTTCCGAAGGTAAGGCGCACGTATCTTGCGCGATATTCTTCTTTAAAGTTGCAGGTTCTGATATCGTGGCCTCTTGCCGCTTTGCCGTAATCGGGATTATGCTCTGCAAAAACGGTAACCCAATCCTCTCCGTTTTCGCTAACGCTTATGTAGTAAACGGGGGGAGTAGTCATACCCCACGAATACTTATCTTCAAAAGCGATTTTACAGCTGCTGACAGACATTACGTGTCCGAGGTCGGCAACAACGTGTCTGCCCGCACCGCGATGGAAAATGAAATAATCGCTGTCGTTGGGGTTGTTTCCTGCGCTGTGATATTTGCCGTCGGTAAGCACACCGATCTTACTCATTTTACTGTTGCTGGTGCTGGTGTCTTTGCCGAGAGCTTCCCAATGTTCAACGTCAAACTCTACCCCTTCAAGCTTTGCAAGGTTTTGAACAGTGTTGTAATCGGCATCGCTTTCGCTCGATTTTACGCTTGATTCACCAAGGTTAAGCTCGTAATCATAAAAATCCTCAACAATAAGATTGTGCTCTATTTCGCGTCCGAGCGTGTTATCAATAGTGCCGTCCTCGCAATATTCAAAAGCCATAATCTCGTCAAGCACAAGATTTGATTTTTCCTGCGCCGAGAAGGTGATTCTGATATACTGCGCGCTTATCGCCTTGGGGAATGAGAAATAATAATCGTACATTGCGGTAGGATTAATGTATGTCGGGGCGGAAATCTTACCGACCGTTGTGAATTCCTCGTTGTCGTTAGATACCGAAACGGTAACGGTTTTTGGAAGTCCTACGTCGTAATCGAGAATACGGAAGCATCTTATCGAAAGGTCGGCAAGCTTGTGGTCGGTGCCGCCGAGATCGAAGTCGATATTAAGCATCGAGCCGCCCTCCCAACCGACGTGAACTTTGGAGTCGAAAATAATGTCCATCATTTCACCGTTGGTAAGCTTGTTGTTGTTTTCGGGGCGGTTGGTGCCTGCAGGTCTGCTCGCCTTGTAGGAACGCTTGTAAAAGAGGTTCTTGACCTTAAGCGAACGGTCGATATCGTGCTTCATAAAGCTGTCTATCAACGCAACCTTTTCACTAAGAACAAATTTGGAAGCTTCGGAATTTTCAAAGGATTCATCTGTTGCAACGGATGATTCGTCAGCATTGCCAGAGTCTGTTGTTTCATCGCTGTTACAAGCGACGAAGGAAAGTAACAACAACGTCGACAGAAATAGCGCAATTATACGTTTCATAAAAGACCTCACAGTTAATGAAGTGATTAAACTGATTTAAAAAGAAAATCCCGCCGTAAATTATTACGGCGGGCATTCTAACGGATGTAAAATTTTTAATGAATTATTTTACAAGGGTAACGGGCACGTATTCGGAGAAGCTCTTACCGAATGCAATACCGCCGCCGAAGCAAGCGTAAATGCTTTCAGCTTCTTCGTCTTCATAATCGATCTCTTCGCAGCAGCTCGAGAATGCGTAGCCAATGATAGCGCCTTCTTCTGCAACGAAGCTTGCGCCGCCTGCCAATGCAGACCAAGGAATTCTTTGTTCGTAAACTTCATAATCGAGACCGGAAACGCCTACAACGTATTGGAAGTCTGCGCTGCCGGAAACGCCGCCGAAGTGGTCAGCACGAATGTTGGAACCGTCGGGCTGAGCGGAAATGGTCCATTCGCTACCGAGGTTAGAGCCGTATGCAGCGCTCCAATCCCAATAAGGTTCACCGCTGGGTTCGAGATATTTAGCATCGGTGGGGTCACCGGTAACGATTGCGGTCATAACGTGACGGCGGTGGAAGATGTGGGGTGCGTTAGCAGCGAAATCTGCGTTATCATAGGTTCTGGGCTTACCAACTCTGAGCTTAACTGCAGTGTAAAGATAATTTTCGTCCCAGCTCATGTTAAGGGTAACGTCATATCCGTCAGCAGCTTCATCGGAATTGTAGTTCCAATAGGTTTCGTCCATATCGAATTCGATAGTGGTTGCATATTCGTTTTTGTCAACGTTACCGTCAACAACGGGAGCGGTAGTAGCTTTGCCGATTTCAACGTCTCTGTAAGTGGGAAGCTCATATTCTTCCTCTTCTTCAGAGGTTTCATCAGAGGTTTCGTCGGAAGTTTCGTCGGAAGTTTCGTCAGAGGTTTCATCGGAAGTTTCGGTAGAAACATCTTCGGAAACGGTTTCGGAAGCTTCTTCGGAAGCATCTTCGGAAACTGCTACGGATTCTTCTTCGGATTCATCGTCGGGGGTGGAAGCAGCTGCGGAAGATTCTGCTTGGGATACGTCAGCATTGCTTTGTTCAACAACGTCTTCGGAACAAGCAACGAGCGCAAACAACATAAATGCTGCAAGGATCAAGGATAATACTCTCATGGTTTCCTCCTAATTTTATCAACCTGCATCGTTGCAGGCCGTTTTTATATTAATACAATACTATCATAACTGCAATTTGTTTTCAATTGTTAAAATTAGCATAATATTACAGCAAAAAATTATGCATAATGACAAAAACGCGCGACGCTCTGTGATTTTTAAAGGAATTTTGCTTTTTCTGTTGTATAATTTATGTAAGAACACGATTAAGGAGAGAAAGCGTATGAAGGGAACTGTTAAAACATCTTTAATGCTCGCTATACCGATTTTGCTGTTTTTTGTATTAGTGATTCCGTATAATCTCGCAAATCAAGAGTTTATCGTTGATTGGTTGGGGTGCGGATGCCCGCAAATTGACGAATCGGGGAATTTGATCGCGAACAATTTCAATGCAAATGATTTCACTTGTCTTTTCTGGGCGGCGGTTTCGGTTAGTGCAACCGTCCTTGCATATTTTCTTTCCAAAAGAATGCTCGGAGAAAAGCGTTGGATTCGTGTCGTCTACATAATATCGGTTTTCGCTGTTTCGTTGATCATATCCATTATGTTTTATCAAAGCATGATGTGGTGCTGAAAGTTAAAATGACTATTGCAAAAGAGGATGTTTTGGGTTAAAATGTCTGCAAATCAAGAACACTCTGAAAGGCATCCCTGATGAAAACCAAAACTGCGAGGAATGCGCAATCGTTTATATGGCTTTGTTCGATAGTTTATTTCACAAGCTATCTGACAAGAAACAGTTACAACGCTGTTATTTCCGAAATTACAACTGCGCTAAGCACCTCTACCGATGCAACCGGCATTATCGGCACCTGCGCGTTTCTTACTTATGGTATCGGACAAATTATTTGCGGAATAATCGGCGATAAAATATCTCCTCGCTTTATCATTCTTTCGGGTATCGGTGCGACGGCTGTTTGCAATACGGTAATGCCTTTTCTCAACGGAAACCTCGTTTTGATGACCGTGATTTGGGGAATAAACGGATTTGCCCAAGCAATGTTCTGGCCGCCGCTTGTGCGTTTAATGGCAGATCATTTGTCAAAGGACGATTATAACCGCGCTGTCGTGTCGGTAACAACAGCATCCTCAATCGGCAATATTTTGCTCTATCTCGTTTCGCCGCTGTGCATCTCGATTTGCGGCTGGAATCTTGTGTTTTACATAACCGGCGCTGTGGGCGCGGTGATGCTTTTTGCGTGGCATTTCGGCACCAAAAGGCTTCCCGAAAAGCAAAAGGAAACGCAACCGCAGGGAAGTGACGGCGCAGATTGCACACCAAACGCCTCCAAGCCCTCTGCTTCAAGGATAGTTAT
Organism: Eubacteriales bacterium; assembly: GCA_045636665.1. Taxonomy (GTDB): domain Bacteria; phylum Bacillota; class Clostridia; order Oscillospirales; family CAG-382; genus Coliplasma. The sequence goes on along the minus strand of JAZTXY010000040.1, from coordinate 4,833 downwards.
CGGCTCGGGAATGGTTTTCATTCTCGCCGCAATCATACTTCAAGGAATGCTCCGCGACGGGCTGACGACCTGGATGCCCTCGCTTATATCCGATACGTTCGGTCTTTCCAACGCAGTTTCAATATTAACCGCAGTGCTTTTGCCGATATTCGCAATCATCGGTATAAAAATCGCCGCCGTTATCGAAAACAAGCTTAAAAACGAGCTTCTATGCGCCGCGTTGCTTTATGGTATAGGCTTTGTCTTTACCCTGTTGATGCTGCCGCTCCTTTCGGTAAGTCTTATCGCATCGGTAATACTTATGTCGCTTATCGCTTCGGCGATGCACGGCGTAAACCTTTTGCTCATCAGTCGCGTACCGCTTCACTATGCAAGGTTCGGAAAAATATCCACCGTTTCGGGAGTGCTTAACGCCTTCACTTATATCGGCTCCGCCGCATCGACCTATGGCTTTGCGGTCTTCTCCGAAAAATACGGCTGGTATTTCACTGTCGGCTCGTGGTCGGTCATTGCCCTTGTAGGCGGCGTAATGTGTCTGCTGAACGTCAGAAGATGGAAACGGTTCGGCTGATTGTCTTCCTATATATATTAAGAGCGCCAAACAATAAAATACGACTTGTTTTAAAATACCGTTGCCAAACAAATGCAACGGTATTTTTCTTGTTTACGACGTAAAAACCGAATTTTCCGCATAACGTTCCAAAATGTTCCAAAAATATTTGTTAACAAATTCATAAAAACTATTGATTTTTTCTTGCTATTGTGATAAAATCATCATCGTATATAAGTATGCTGCGCACATTCTGTTTACGGGTTTATGCCCGATTTTTAAACGACTTATGTAGTAAATACTATGAGTAGTGGGCACAGCAAGTAGTAAATACTATACCTTGGGAAGGAGCGGTAATTGTGAGTCCGCAGGATATTCGCGAAACCCTGATTTCGAGAACTATATCTGTTATTGCGAACGAAGGTCTTGATAAAACAACCACAAAAGCTATCACTGCCGGAACCGGCATTAACGAAGCATATATATACCGCTATTTTTCCGGCAAAGAGGATTTGTTGGCGAAAACCTTCGAAAAATTGGATAACGAGCTTTTTGAAAAATCAATGCAGGAAATTCCTGTTATGTATATGTCCGAGCTTGAATTTAAAGCTCGTAGCAGAAAGCTTTTCGATGCAATATGGAATTTTATGTTGGATAACCACGAACGTTGCATTGCATATATCCGTTATTTCTATTCGCCGTACTTCATCAAGCATTCAAACGAATTTCACGAAAAGCTTTATATACCGCTTGTCGAAAAATTAAAGGATGCATTTGTTGAACAAGCAAACGTTTGGTTGATACTTAACCACATTCTCAACGTAATGTTCGATTTTGCGATAAAAACACATAACAACCAAATGCCCAAGGAGGATAATTACTCCGAACACGTATTTCGCGTTGTTTATGAATCTGTAAAGCAATACTTTAAGGATAACAAGGAGTCTGTCTCTGTATGAAAAAAGCAATGAGTATAATCAAAACAACGGTGGTCTGGCTTGTTGTGTTACTTGCGGTATCGATGATGGTATTCACCGTCGTTTCCGTAACGACCTTCAACCGTAACGACCGCAGCTTGTTCGGTTATAAAATGTACATAGTAAATTCCGACTCGATGGCGGCGACCGATTTCGATGCAGGCTCGCTTATCCTTGTCGAAGAGGTTGACCCCTCAACCCTTAAAGAAGGCGACATCATCACCTTTATGTCGCAGGATACCGAAAGCTTCGGCGAAACGATAACCCACAAAATTCGTCGTTTAACCACCGATGCGGAGGGTAACCCCGGCTTTATCACCTACGGTACCACCACTAATACCGATGACACAACCGTTGTCACCTATCCTTATGTCCTCGGTCAGTATCGATCCGCAATCCCCGGTCTCGGTACCTTCTTTAACTTCTTAAAAACAACCCCCGGCTATTTCGTGTGCATCTTCATCCCCTTTATGCTTATTATAATTTATGAAGGTGTCAAGTTCTTCAACCTCTTCCGCAGATACAAGAAGGAACAAATGAGCGAAATGCAGGAAGAAAGAGAAAAGATCGAAGCCGAAAGAGAAGCAAACGCAAAAATGCTTGAAGAGCTCAAGGCGTTGAAGGCTCAATTGGAAGGCAACCAAGCCCAACCCACCGAAACGGCTGAATCTACCGAATCTGCTGAATCTACCGAATCTTCTGAAACTGCAGAATCTGCAGAAACTGCTGAATCCACCGAATCCGCCGATTCGACCGATGAATCGGAAACAAAGGAGTAACCAATGACCAACTTTAAAAAGGTATGGAGCGTAATTACCACCGTCTTGGTCGTGCTTATGGTTCTGTGTGCCGTGTTTTTAATGGGCTCGCGCCTTATCGGATATGAATGCTATACCGTCATTTCCGGCAGTATGGAACCGACCTACAGCGTCGGCGACCTGCTTTATGTCGGTGAGGTCGATCCTACGGAAATCAAAGAGGGCGACCCTATTACGTTTATATTAAATGAAAATTTGGATGTAGCAACCCACCGTGTCGTTCGTGTTGATGCTGAAAATGAACGCTTCTACACCAAAGGTGATGCGAATAATGTTGAAGATGCCGAACCCGTACACTATAAAAACGTTGTCGGCGTTCCCCAATTCTCAATCCCTGTTCTCGGCTACGTTTCGGATTTTGTCCAAAACCCTCCGGGAATGTATATAACCATCGGTATCGGTATCGTGCTTCTTATCCTTGTTTTCTTGCCCGATATGCTCGGCAAGAAGAAGCAAGAAGCTACCGACCCCGAAATCGCGGCGGCTCAATCCGAAATCAACGCCGCTAACGAAGAAAACGAACGTCTTAAAGCAGAGCTTGAAAGACTTCGTGCCGAAATGACCGCAAAACCTGCCGAAACAGCTATCGAAACACCCGAAACCGTTGAGGAAACACCCGAATCGGCTGAACCTCTCGATGAATCGACCGAGGAAAAGCCCGAATAAGCTTGGTTTCAAAATTGTGTCAAGGAAGTCGACGCACAATTTAGAAATAAAAAAATATTGAAGAAAGGAGGAAAAGGGCTCCATGAAACTCTCTGATCTTAGCAAACAAAATAAGCAAAACAAAAATAAAATTTTTAAAGGAGAAAAAACCATGAAGAACACCAAACTCAAAGTGTTGGTTATCACTCTTGCAGTGTGCTTGCTCGCTATGGGCTCTCTCGGCACCCTCGCTTGGTTCACTGCTTCTGATGAAGTAACCAACAACTTCCTCATCGCAGATTCTGAAGATGACGCTGACGAGATCTTCTCTATCAATGTTTGGGAAAAGGATGACGAAGGCAATGTGTATGACGACGAAGGCATCACTTATCCCGACATCCAACCCGACGACGACCTTTATAAGGAAGTCAACATCGAAAACACCGGTTACTACGATCAGTACGTACGTGCTACCGTAACCATCACCGGTGCTGACGTATGGTACGACGTTTTTGACGAAGTTTTCTTCGGTCTTGAAAATTTCGCTACCGACCTCAGTACAGATTTCACTGTTGATCGTATCGAGTTCAATGCTGATGAAAACACCATCGCTTACACTCTTTACTACAACAACATTCTCGCTTCCGGCGATGTTGTAAACCTCTTCACCAACATCAACATCAATGAACAATTGGATCGTTTCCAAGCTGCTGCACTTTCCGGCGAATTCGATATCAAAGTATTTGCTGAAGCAGTTCAGACTGCTAACGTTCCCGGTCCCGCTAAAGAAGCATTCGCATATGTTGGCAACGAAAAAGAATCCGGCGAATTCCTCGTTGTTACTACACAGGCCGGCGCTGAAAGAGTCGCAAAAATGATGGGTAAAGCTGGAACAGGTCTCACCATCAACAATACTGATGATGTTTCTTTCGACTTCTCTGTAACCAAAGAAACTCTCAGCGTTAATTATGTGACTGTTTCCGGTAAATTGGAAGTAATTGATGGCGCTGCAGCAGTTGGTACTCCGACGGACTACGGCTTCATCGCTAACGGCGCAAATGCAGGAATCGTTGTAAACGGTACTGAGATTAAATCTGCAGGCGGCGGTATCGGCGCAACCGGCGGCGCAAAGGTAATCTTCAATGACGGTAGCTTGTACGTTGACTCTGCTTCTACTTCCGGAAGATACTGCTTCTACGCTGCAGGCGCAGGCACTGAAATCACCATCAATGGTGGTGAATTCTCTTGGGATCCTAAGGATAACCAACAACGTGCATACGTTTACGCTAGCGCAGGCACTACCGTTACCATTAACGGCGGTACCTTCGGCAAAGCTTCTACTCGTTCCGGCTACACCGCTGGTATCCTTGGCGATGGCACCGTTATCATTACCGGTGGTACCTTCGGCTTCAACCCCTCTGCTTGGGTTGCTGACGGTTTCGCTGCAGTAGAAGAAAATGGCACATGGACCGTTGTTGCTGAATAATTAAAAATTTTAATGCATTTAGCAAACTAACGCTTCCTTTTCCTTTAAACTTTAAAAACGCATTCAACAATACGGCTTTTGTTGAATCGTCTTGCAAATAATCAAGCCGACAATTACGAAAGGAGGACACCTCTGTGAAAATTGAACAATTGACAAAATGCACAACTTGTTTGAGCGATGATTGTGCAAAAGGACGAAAAATGTCTGCGCTTGATTTTTAGGTTGAAAAATTACTGTTCTTATGTTAGAATATAAAAAGAAAAATGCGTTCTTGCGCCTGCGTTGCGCTATTGAGTGCATAAAGTAATAATGTTGCTTTGCGACAAGGGAGAAAAAAATGAAGAAAATTTTGAGTTT
>JAZTXY010000039.1:0-8024 GCA_045636665.1 Eubacteriales bacterium | reverse complement strand
GATGCCAGCTTTTTCCGCATAATAGCTCTTGGTGATTGCGCCGAGCATTTCGTGAGGAGATTTGCAGGAGGAGAGGTTGGGGATAAATTCGGGATAGAATTCTTCGCAATATTTGATCCAACCGGGGCTGCACGAGGTGATCATGGGAAGCACACCGCCGTTGTTGAGTCTGCCCAAAAGCTCGGTGCCTTCTTCCATAATGGTGAGGTCAGCCGCGAAATCGGTATCAAATACCTTGTCGAAGCCAAGTCTGCGGAGCGCGGTAACGAGCTTACCGGTAACAGAGGTACCGATTTCCATACCGAATTCTTCGCCGAGAGTTGCTCTTACTGCAGGAGCAGGTTGAACAACAACGTGCTTGGTGGGATCGTTAAGAGCCGCATAAACGTCTGCGGTGCTGTGCTTTTCGTGCAATGCGCCAACGGGACAAGCGAGGATACACTGACCGCAGTTGATGCAGGGGCTGTCTGCAAGGCTCATACCGAAGATACAGCCGACGGTGGTGTTGAAGCCACGCTTGGAAACGCCGATTGCGCCGATCTTTTGAACCTTGTTACAAGCCGCTACACAGCGACGGCAGGAAATACATTTGGTGTTATCGCGAACGATAGAGGGCGAGATTTCATCGATAGTCGCTTCAGACTTGTTGCCGTCGAAGGGATATTGATCAACGCCGTATTCCTTACAAAGCTGTTGAAGCTCGCAGTTGCCGCTTCTTACGCAAGAGGTACATTCGCGGTTATGGTTGGAAAGAATGAGCTCGAGATTGATTTTTCTTGCTTTGCGGAGCTTTTCGTTATTGGTCCAAACCTCCATACCTTCGCCGACGGGAGATACGCAGGATGCTTGGAGTGCGCGAGCGCCCTTGATCTCTACAAGACAAAGACGGCAAGCGCCGATTTCGTTTACGTCTTTAAGATAGCAGAGAGTCGGGATATTGATATTAGCTTCGCGCGCTGCTTCGAGAATTGTATAGTTGGCAGGCACTTCAACGTGAATGCCGTCTATGGTAAGATTTACTTTGTTCATTTATCCGTCCTCCTTATTTCTTGGAAATTGCGCCGAACTTACAGCTTTCAACGCAGGTGCCGCACTTGATACACTTGTCCTGATCGATAACGAACGGGCTCTTTACGACGCCTTCGATAGCGTTAACGGGACATTTTCTTGCACAGAGCGAGCAGCCGCGGCAAAGGTCGCGATCGATAATATATCTTGCGAGAGCTTTACACTGACCTGCAGGACAACGTTTTTCACGGATGTGTGCTTCATATTCATCGCGGAAATAGCGAATGGTGGAAAGTACGGGGTTAGGTGCAGTCTGACCAAGGCCGCAAAGCGCGGTTGCCTTGATGTTGTTTGCAAGCTCTTCAAGCTTTTCGATATCGCCTTCTTCACCCTTGCCTTCGGTGATACGGGTAAGGATGTCGAGCATTCTTCTGGTACCGATACGGCAGGGAGTACATTTACCGCAGGATTCATCAACGGTAAATTCGAGGAAGAACTTCGCAATGTCGACCATACAGTTATCTTCGTCCATTACGATAAGACCGCCCGAGCCCATCATCGAGCCGATAGACATAAGCGATTCGTAATCAACGGGAGTATCGATAAGCGATGCGGGGATACATCCGCCGGAGGGACCGCCGGTCTGAGCCGCATTGAACTTCTTGCCGTTGGGGATGCCGCCGCCGGTATCTTCGATAATGGTGCGGAGAGGAGTACCCATCGGAATTTCAACAAGACCGGTATGGTTGATTTTACCGCCGAGTGCAAATACCTTTGTACCGGTGGATTTTTCGGTACCGAAGGATTTGAACCATTCAGCGCCGTTGTTTATGATTTGAGCAACGTTTGCGAGAGTTTCAACGTTATTGATAATGGTGGGTTGACCGAACAAGCCCTTTACTGCAGGGAACGGAGGACGGGGTCTGGGTTCGCCGCGGTGACCTTCAATAGAGGTGAGAAGTGCGGTTTCTTCGCCGCAAACGAATGCGCCCGAGCCAAGACGGATATTTACGTCGAAATTAAAGCCGGTGCCGAACACGTTTTTGCCGAGTATGCCGTATTCACGCGCTTGTTCGATAGCGATAGCAAGACGCTTAACCGCGATAGGATATTCAGCACGAACGTAAACGAAGCCTTCGTCTGCGCCGATAGCATAGCCTGCGATAGCCATTGCTTCGATAACAGCGTGGGGGTCGCCTTCAAGAACCGAACGGTCCATAAATGCGCCGGGGTCGCCTTCGTCGGCGTTACATACAACGTATTTTTTATCGGAAACGCTGTTCTTTGCGAACTGCCATTTTCTTGCAGTCGGGAAGCCCGCGCCGCCTCTGCCGCGAAGACCGGAATCGAGCATCAATTCGATAACCGAATCGGGAGTCATTTCGGTAAGAACCTTACCGAGCGCAAGATATCCGTCGGTTGCTATGTATTCATCGATATTTTCGGGATCGATAACGCCGCAGTTACGCAATGCAACACGCTTTTGATCCTTATAAAATCCGGTTTCGTTAAGCGAAACGGGGCCGTCCGCCTTTTTGCCGCCGCCAATATCGTCGTAAACAAGGCGTTGAACGATTTCACCGTTTACAAGGTGAGATTTTACGATTTCGGATACGTCATCGGGAGTAACCTGAGAATAGAAGGTTCCTTCGGGATAAACGATAACAACGGGGCCGAGCGCGCAAAGACCGAAACAGCCGGTTTGGATTATTTTAACTTCTTCCGCTATACCGTTAGCTTCAAATTCGCGTTCAAATACCTCGCGGATGGTAACCGAGCCGGAGGAGGTACATCCGGTACCGCCGCAAACAAGAACGTGCGCACGGATTTTGCTGTCGGAACCGGTTTTATCTTGCATACGAATCGCAATGCTTTTCTTCATTTCATTGCGAATTTCGGCAAGCTGAGCCAATGATTTCATATATTCATTTCCTTTCAACCAATTAAAAAATTAATATTTAGCAAGAATATCCTTGATATCGGCAGGTTCAAGTCTTCCGTAAACGTCGTTATTGATAACCATTACGGGAGCAAGACCGCAGCAACCGAGGCAACGGGTGTCTTGTATCGAGAATTTACCGTCGGGAGTAGTTTCGCCGGAACCGATACCGAGCTGATTTTTAACCTCGTCAAGTACGAGCTGTGCGCCCTTAACGTAGCAAGCGGTACCTGTGCATACCGAGATGACGTATTCGCCCTTGGGAGTAAGAGAGAAGAGTGCGTAGAAGGTAGCAACACCGTAAATTTCGGAAACGGGAACGTCAAGTCTTTCGGAAATAAGCTCCATAGTTTCGAGCGAGAGGTAACCGAAAAGTTCCTGTGCCTTTTGCATTACGGGGATAAGCGCGCCGTCCATATCCTTATTTTCGGAAATGTAGGCTTCGAGTTCGGCATTTTTTGCCGCGATTTGTTCCTTGGTGAGAGCCATTAAGGAATCCTCCTGAGTGTTTATTTTTTATTTTTTAACGGTTTAAAGGATATGCAAAAGATTGCGCGTTAATTTGTTATCGCTGCTTTGCATATCGATATACAGTATATCATATAACACGCTATTTTTCAATGGTTTTTTACAAAAATTCTATGGTAAATCTTGTTTTTTTATGTTTTGTTGTGTATAATTTTCTTATGCACTCAAAAAGGAGTTAATGATATGAACAAAAACGAAGCGTGGAAACGCAAAATAGCCTATCAGATATACCCCAGAAGCTTCCGCGATGCGAACGGCGACGGCATCGGCGATTTAAAGGGAATTACCGAAAAGCTCGATTACCTTAAGGATTTGGGCATCGATTACGTTTGGATATGCCCCGTATATGCATCGCCCATGGATGACGGCGGATATGACATTTCCGATTATTATTCCATCAACCCGATGTTCGGCACGATGGAGGATATGGACGAGCTTCTTTGCGAAGCGAAAAAGCGCGGTATTAAAATAATTATGGACCTTGTGCTCAATCACTGCTCTGACGAGCATATTTGGTTCCAAAAGGCGCTTGCAGACCCGAATTGCGAGGAGGCTGAATATTTTTACTTCCGCAATTCCGATAACGGTGCGCCCAACAACTGGCGCTCGATGTTCGGCGGCTCGGCTTGGGAGCACGTCGGCAACGGCAGATATTATATGCACCTTTTCTCGAAAAAACAGCCCGACCTTAATTGGGAAAACCCCAAATTACGCGAAAAGCTTTACGAAATGATACGCTGGTGGTTGGACAAGGGCTTGGGCGGCTTCCGCATCGACGCAATAACGCATTTGAAAAAGGAACCGACTCTTTCCTCGCTTACGCCCGACGGTGACGACGGAATGGTTGCCTGCTTCGGACCGACGAGAAATTACCCCGGCATCGGCGATTTTCTTACCGAGCTAAGAGAGCAGACCTTTGACCGTTATGACTGTATAACCGTTGCCGAGGCGGCGGGCGTTCCCTATGAACAGCTTGGCGAATACATAGGCGAAAACGGTTATTTCTCTACCCTTTTCGATTTTTCCTATTCCGAGCTTTATTCCTACGGCCACGCTTGGCACACCTGCAAAAAGGCTTGGGAATGGCCGATAACCTGGCTTCGCGATAAGATGTTCGCAAGTCAGATCGAAACCGAAAAGATCGGCTTCGGCGCAGTATATTTCGAAAACCACGATTATCCGCGCGCAAGTGAAAAATTCATCCCTCAGGAATATCAGAACGATATTTCGCAAAAGATGCTCGGCACTCTCTTCTTCTTCCTTCGCGGTATCCCCTTTATTTATCAGGGCGAGGAATTGGGTATGACGAACACGGTTTTTGAAAGCATCGACGACGTCGACGATATTTCGACCAAGAACCACTACCGCTTGGCGCTTGCCGACGGACTCACTCCCGAGGAAGCGATAAAGGCCGTCAACCGATACAGCCGTGACAACGGGCGTATTCCCTTCCCTTGGACGTCGGGCGAAAACGGCGGTTTTTCGGACGTTACCCCTTGGATGAAGCCCCACCCCGAATTCGCGCGCTTTAACGCCGAGGACGAAGCAAGGGACGAAAACAGCGTTCTTTCCTATTACAAGCAAATGGTTGCGCTTCGCAAGAGCGACGAATACGTCGAAGCCCTCTCGGTCGGCAGTATCGAACCGATTATGCTCGATTGCGACGACGTTATCGCTTATATCCGTACCGACGGAAGCAAGCGCGTTGCGGTCGTTTGCTCCTTCTCGCCCGTTGATATTACGGTCAAGACCGAAATCATCGGCAAAAAGCTCCTTCTTGCGAACTATCCCGAAGCAACCCTCCCCGAAAACGGCGCTCTAACGCTTGCGCCCTTCGAGGCAATCGTATTTGAAATATAAAAAGCAAAACGGCTCTGAAAAAGAGCCGTTTTTTATTATTCGCTTTCTTCGCTTGTGATGAACGCGATATCGCATTTGTCCCAGAAATCGCCCTCAAAGCCGTTTGCGCCTTCGTTGATATAAACGACGAACTCGGCATTATTCGGAAAATCGCGGTAAGCCATCGTGCCGTCGTAGGATTGATAGCTGTATATCTTCACCTCGGGCGCGTCGCCCAAAAACGTGATTTTTTGGAGGTGGAAGCAGCAATTAAACGTCCAGCCCCAAATCGTTTCAAGGCTTTTTGGAAGAACAAGCTCGGTGATTCCGCTCGATTCAAATGCCTCGTCGCCGATATAGGTGAGTCCGTCGGGGATGTTGAGCGCCTTGAGCCGAAGTGCCGATTCAAAGGCGTAATCGCCAATGCTCTTCACACCGTCGGGAAGCGTTAATTCGGTTATCTCACTGCTTCTGAAAGCGCTTTCGCCGATTTTTGTGATTCCCTCGGGAAGCTCTATCGCCGTAAGCTTTCTCGTTGCGAAGAACATTCCGTCGGGTATTTCGGTCATATCACTCGGAAGCGTTACGTCGTTAAGCTCGTAGCAGTTTGAAAACAAACCGCCGCCCAATTCCTTAATTCCCTCGGGAAGCACGACCTTTGTCAATCCGCGGTTGGATGAAAACGCCTCGTATCCGATTTTTTCAACGCCCTCGGGAAGGATAATTTCCTTTATCTTATCGCACGAGGATATTGCGAAATCGCCTATTTCCTTTAAATTCTTCGGAAAAACGATGCTTTCGAGCGCTTCGCAGGCACAAAACGCGCGTGCACCGATATATTCTACCGTATCGGGCAGGGTTACGCTTTTTATGCTTTTGTCCTTACTGAAAATACGCATTTCTATCGCGGTTACAAGCTTTCCGTCGATGCTTTCGGGGAAAACCACGTTCGTTTCGTTGCCTAAATATTTCGTGACGGTAATACCCTTTTCGGTTTCGCAATATTCGAAGCCGTTATAAACCTTCGGCATTTCGCCCGAATCAGTATACCTGACGGGAAATCCGTTCCAACGCGGGAAGGTAAAGCCCTTTGCCGATTTGGAGATATGAAGCTCGTAAAACTCGCTCGGCTCGCTTATATGAGCCTCCCAATCGGTAAAGCCGCTCGGCGCATCGCCCAGAAAAATTACCCTTTCAAAGCCCTCGATGTCGCTAAAGCTTAAATCCGTCATTTCTTTAACGCTTTTAGGTATCACGATTTCCTTTAATTTCGTACCCGTAAAGGCGCGGTCGTCGATTTTTAAGAGTCCCTCGGGGAGTGTTATTTCTTCAATCGGGCAATTAAGAAACGCGCAGTATCCGATCTCGGTAATAGTGCTCGGAAGCGTGATTTTTTCAACGGCGGCGTCGCCGAATTCGGCATATCCGATACCGGTTATGCCTTCGGGCACAACGATATTTTTTATACAGCAGCCTGTTAGGGTGCCGTATCCGTTATTAAAGCACTCCTTGGGAAGATAGGCCTCGGTCAGGCTTGTGCATCCATAAAATATCTGACTGCCGAGCTTTGTCATTCCGTCGGGAAGATTGATATAGCTAAGATTTTTGAATTTGAAAAAGGCGTAGGATTCAATCTCCTTTAAGCTTTTGGGAAGCACTATTTTTTCAACCGTCGTCGTCGCTTCATCCTGAAGGACAAAGCTACTGCTGCTGAGCTTTGTAACACCCTCGGGAATATAAAGCTCCTTCATTTTTTCGTTGAAGCCGAAGTTCGAAATGCGAACCTCCTTCACCGCTTTTCCATCGATATTTGCGGGAATTACAACGGTTTCGTCACCGCCGTAATAATATTCGATGCTTATTCCGCTTCCGTCCTCAAGGTCGAGATACTTAAAGTCCTCTGCGGGCGTTTCGGGCGGATATACGATTTCTTCAATCGAGGCGTCGCTCGACTCAACGCTTTCGTCGGTTATATTTTCCTCACACGCGCAAAGCGCAAAAAGCAAGGATATTGCAAGCAAAGCACATATAAATCTTTTCATTTTGTTCTCCGATGATTATTTCTCGCGAAGCTCCTTGGGAACGCGGTAGCATTCCGCAAAGCAATTCACGCCTATCTCGGTGCTTTCGCTTATCGTAACGTCTTCCAATTTATAGCAATTGTAAAACGCACATACACCGAGCTTTTGAAGGTCCTTATGCACAACCAATTTTGTAATTCCGCAATTTTTAAAGGCGTAATTTCCCCAATCGGTAATATTCGGCGGTATTTCTATATATTCAAGCGAGTGACAGTCGGCAAACGCCTCCTCGCCGATAGAGGTCAGCGAATCGGGAAGCTTAATATCCTTCAACGCGGCACAGCCCTTAAACGCCCTCGATTCGATTTCCGTCAAGGTAGAGGGCAGGGTGATTTCTGTCAAGCGCTTGCAAAGATAAAACGCCTCTGTCCCGATATAGCTTACACCCGACGGCAGTCGCACGCTTTTTAAATTGCCGCAAAGCTTGAAGCTCGACGAATTGATTCTGTAAAGCGTGTCGGGCAGATAGACCGATTCTATTTTTTCGTTATTGCTGAATGCCGAGCCGAGTATTTCGCTTACTGGCTTTCCGTCGATAACCGAGGGAACGACAACGTTTTTGTCACTGCCGACGTATTCGGTTATCGTCTTTCCGCCGTAATAATTGTTGCGGTATTTAAAATCGCTTA
>JAZTXY010000038.1:0-10186 GCA_045636665.1 Eubacteriales bacterium | reverse complement strand
TGAGAGAAACTTTTATCAAAAAGTTTCTCTCATATAAATACTCATATTAATTAGAAATCAAAAAGGAAACTACTATCATGAATAAAGAATTCAGAAAAGCTATTATCGCAGGTAACTGGAAGATGAACAAGACTCCTGCGGAAGCAGTTGAGCTTATCAACGCTATTAAAGCAGAGCTTGAAGGCAAGGATACCTCCGGCTGCGGCATTATCGCTTGCGTACCTTACGTTGATATCGACGCTGCAGTTAAGGCTGCTGCAGGCTCGCCTATCGAAATCGGCGCAGAAAACTGCCACTGGGAAAAGAGCGGTGCTTACACCGGCGAAATTTCCGCTGATATGCTCGTTGCTTGCGGCGTAAAATACGTTATCATCGGCCACAGCGAACGCAGACAGTACTTCGGCGAAACCGATATCACTGTTAACAAGCGTGTTCTTGCGGCTCTCGAAGCAGGTCTTAAGGTTATCCTTTGCGTTGGCGAGCTTCTTGAAGAACGCGAACAGGGCATCACCGCTGAAATCGTTTCGATGCAGACCAAGATCGCTCTTATGGGCGTTACCGCTGAACAGATGAAGGACATCATCATCGCTTACGAACCCGTTTGGGCTATCGGTACCGGCAAAACCGCTACCTCCGACCAAGCAGACGAGGTTTGCGGCATCATCCGTAACGTCGTTGCAGGTCTTTACTGCGATTGCGTTGCTAAGGCAACCACCATCCAGTACGGCGGCTCGATGAACGCTAAGAACTGCGATGAGCTTCTTTCCAAGGAAAACGTTGACGGCGGTCTTATCGGCGGCGCTTCTCTTAAGGCTCCCGATTTCGCAACCATCATCAACGCGGCTCTCTAATCAAAAGTATAATAAAAAGCACTGCTTCGGCAGTGCTTTTTTGTTATTTCATGCTTTCCTTGAGGTTTTCCTTTAGGGTTTTAACCGATGCGAGGAATGAATCGGTCGACCAATAAAGCGTTTTGTAGCGATGAGGCGAAAGCTCGATGTTATAGATTCCGTTATAACTCCTTGCAAGCTCTTTAAGCTGACTTGCAAACGGCTCGCGCCATTCAGTAAGAGGAAAATGCGCAACTCCGTTCGTAAAGGCGTGGATATGTGTGTGAATCGTCCGTGCGAGAAATTCCTTGTCGGGCATTTGTATCGGATTATCCGTCTGTGTCGCACAATAATATGCGTAATGTCCCAAATCGAAGCAAATACCGATATTTTCGCGGTTGACGTCGTGTACGATATCAAGCACGAACCGTGTGCAATCGCCGTTTGATTTATCGGGCATATGCTTGTTGTTTTCCAAAGCGATACGAACGGGAAGCTTGTTTTCGTTGATATGATCCGAAAGCTTTAAAAGCATCGCGCGGTTATCGCCGTTTATCGGATGAAGGGTAACCGTAAGCCCGCTCTGACGCATATTTGCCAAAACACCGCGCAACGGATAAAAAACCTCCTCGACTGCGTTTTCGACAGTATCGACCGAGCCGTGAACGGTTACGAAAAAGCCTTGATTCCAAAGCAAATTCACAAGACCCAAAACCTCATTAGGGTCATCGTTCGGCGCAAGCGGCCGAAGCTCGATGCTTCTAACCCCGGCTTCATACAAAAGCGGTAAAAGCTCCTGCGGATCGTCATAATGTGCTACCTTCGTGCCTAAAAGCCATCTGTATCTTAAGGATATGCCGATCATAATCTGCTCCAAATCAAAAATCTTATGTGCTATTATATATAACATTTTCAGTTAAGTCAACACAAAACTAAAAAGCGCAGAAAACAATTGCAAATGCTTTTTCGCACAACCGTTGATAAAGCCCGAAAAATTTGTTATAATACTGTTGCCGATTGAGAATTTCGAGGAGTTATTATGAAAATTATGTTTGTCTGCCACGGAAATATCTGCCGATCACCGATGGCGGAGTTTATATTCAAAAAAATGCTTGACGAAAAGGGCTTATCATGTAAATTTTCGGTGTCATCGTGCGCTACGAGCAGCGAGGAAATATCATTTAACGGCGTCGGCAACCCTGTTTATCCGCCTGCACGCGCAGAGCTTAAAAAGCACGGGATAGAATGTGTCGGCAAACGTGCAGTACAGCTGAAAAAGGACGATTACGGTAAGTACGATATGTTTATCGGAATGGATAGCAATAATATCCGCAATATGCACCGTATTTTCGGTACAGATCCGGAATCGAAAATTTCAAAGCTTATGGAATATACGCCGCGCGGAGGCGACGTTGCAGACCCGTGGTATTCCGATAGATTTGATATTGCGTACAAAGATATTTTTGAAGGCTGTAAGGCGTTGTTGGAAGCTGTTTTAAAGAAATAAATCAACATACAAAAAAGGCGTTGCTTTTTTCAACGCCTTTCTTTTTATGCTTTTTTATTTTCCGTAATATTCCTTAAGCTTGCCGACGTCATTCTTGTCCAAAACGCCGTCAAAGAGCATAAATTCATCAACCGTAGCGGCAAGCGATGCGTTGTAAACACCCGTACCGTCCTGACCGATATTAAGCACGTTAAACGCGTTTGCCGAGGTGTCCTTGAGCGCTTCGGGGAGCTTAAGAACAGAAAATTCACCGAAGTCTATCGAAATTTTGACCTCTGCTTTTTCGCGGTCAACTACGGTAAGAACGTACATCCAGCCGGTGCGGTAGTCGGAAGGAAGCGGAACCTCCTTGTCGGTACGTACGGTGCCGTTGCCGAAATTGAATTTCACGTCGTTTGTGTTGCGGAGCGAAAGAACGTAACCGTTGTTATATCCGTTTACCCAGTTCTTGTTCGAGAAAAGCACGGGGTCGGAGGCTACGCCGGGTGTGTTCACCCACATACCGACGGTGAAGCTGTCGTTTTGCGGCGCATAGTTCTTTATGCTGACGTAACCGTCATCAAGCGAAACGCCCTTGCCGAAATAACCGTCGATAAAGTAAAGCTTACCGTTTTCGGCGGTGGTGTTGCCGCAGGAATCCTTCGAATCGCCGTCAAAGGGGAGATAATATTTAAGCGGAATATCGCTGATGAAGTTGGTGATATAACCATCGCTTCCCTTTTCGGGAGTGGGGACGGTTTCGTGGTAACGGTTCGAGGTCTTATCGACGTAAATCGGTCTTTCTCCTGCCGTTACGCCCTTAAAAAGTCCCGAGGGAACACGCGAGGTCCAGCTTTCGGGCTGTTCATATCCAAACGCGTGGAGAACTATCGATGCGGTATCGCGGATCGCCATATCACCGATAGTGCCCTTTTCAACGGTTTTGCCTGCTGCCGCAAACATAATGTATTTTTCACCGTCGGTATATCCGCCGTGTCCCTTGCCGTTGCCGCCGTGGTCGGCAGTGACGATAAACAGGGTTTCGTCGATAATGCCCTTTTGCTCGTATGCTTCGTAAATCTTGCCGATATAGCCGTCAATTTCTTTTATCTTTGCGAAATGAGAAGGCGTGTTGTAGCCTACCGAGTGTCCTGCGCCGTCCGCCTCGTCAAACTGAACGAATACGAGCTTGGGCGCGTTTGCCGAAACGTAAGTGCAAACCGCGTCGCATATCGTCTTGTCGTTAACTCCGCCGTATTTATAAACGCCTAAGCCGTCTTCAACAATGCCGATATTTATCGGGTTCCAATTCGAAAACGAGCCCATTTTCGCGTCCTTGTCGTTTTCGCGAACGACCTTGAAAAAGCTCGGGAATTTCGAATCGGCGGGATATGGCGTTGACTCAACTATTGCGTTGGTAAGCCCGTGAACGTTATTGGTAACGCCGTGCATCAGCGAGCCCCAGCATTGTGCGCTTATCGAGGGGTTTTCGGTGAGTGCGTAGTAGGTAACTGCGCCGTTTTCGAATATTTTATCGATGTTTGGTGTTTCGGACTTTTTAAAAAAGTTGCCCGCACCGTCAACACCAATAACTATTACGTGCTTGTAGGTATAATTCATATCTTCGTCCTTGCTTGTGATTTCGCTTTCTTCGGTACTTGGTTCAGAGTCGGGTTGGCTTTCTGCAACGCTTTCGTCAGTCGGAGTCGAGGCAGATTCTGCCGTATCGTCACCGCAAGCAACCGCAGAAAGCATAATACAGAGGCACAACAGCGATAAAACAACGGATTTTAATATTAATTTCATTATTTCATAAACCTCTTTAATCAATAAAAGACACTTTATTTTAATTCCATATCGAGAAAAAGTCAATGTGTAGGTTCTTCAAATTTCAACCCGTTTTTTAGACAGTATAACAAAAACGGACAGAGATTCGTTCTCCGTCCGTTTTTATGCCTATCGCATTATCGCACTTTTTGCCAATATTTTTCTTAATACGTCAGCCAACGGTATAACAAGAAAAGCTGCAAAAAAGTCGCCGACCGCATGAAGTATATCAAAGGTCAATCCGGTTGACATCCAAATAAGCATCTTTTCAAGGTCATACCCGAAAAAAAGCGCTTGTGCGGGAGCGTAAAGGATGCCGAACAGAAGTCCGTGCAGTCCGCAAACAATCGGATATACGACGTAGCCCGCCTTTTTCGGCATTCTTTTCGGCAAAAGCATCGTAAATCCCCAAAGTATCGTCCAAATATATATGTATGGAATCCACCAAATGTCAAATCCCGCAAAAACACCCTCGATAAAAACGTAAACGTAAAGAGGAATCAACGCCTTTGCGCGAAAAACAAGAGTAAATACCATTATAAACATTCCGAGCAGGTGAATGTTCGGCAGCACCGCCATAACCACTCTCGTGCAGAACATCATTGCCCCGAGCATAGCGAACAGCGCCATTTCCTGTAAGGTCAAAAACGGTTTCTTTTTGGCTTTTTTCTGTGAATTATTTGGTGTATTCAAGTCTGTATGTTGCATTTTCATCAATATCGGTCATATCAACGCCGGTCATTGCCGTTTCGCCGTTGATATAAAACGCCCAATAGCTTTGGTCAATATCGTAATCGGCGGTAATGCCGTTTACCTTCTTTATATAAAGACCGAAAGCACCCTCATCTCCCGAGATCAGTCCGTTTTCGACAAGCGCCTCGCCGACAGTCTTTTTGTCGGTCTTGATTGTAAAGGTGACCGTTTGCTCCTCTACCTTTACCTCGACCTTAACGGTTTTTGCGCCTTCGCCGAATTCGGTGTCCTGCAAATAGGTCGCATTTTCCCACAAGCCTGTCGTATCGACCGAATTGTTGCAGGCAACAAGCGAGAATAGGCAGATGATTAAAAGCGCGATGGAAATTGTTCTTTTCATTTTTAAAATCCCTTCTTTAAAAAAATGTTTTTTTACAAAAGGATAAAATAAAAGCACCCTTCATTGGGGTGCGAAAAACGACGGTATCCTGCCCATACCGAAAAACAGTCAGAGTCATTCCCTAACCGAATTATTCACACATCTCCCCAATTTGCCCAAGAGACCTTTACGTGTCGCAGACCGATAAGCATTCCGACTTGACTTGCAATTACAAGAGTTACGGTAATGGCTGTTGCCGCGGATTTTCACCGCGATTTCCTTAACCCCGAAGATATTATTAATATCTCCGACAACGGGCGTTCACGCCCGATGACCTGCGTTTATTCTTTTGTTGTGTGGGTATTGTAGCACATAAATTGTGCCTTGTCAACACAAAAACGACGGCGGACGCTTTCGTGCCCACCGTCATTTTTTTATAGCTTCTTAAATTCCTTGCTTTTTCGGTTAATTTTTAAAAGACTTGCTTTTTCTTCAAGAACAATGCCCCCGTCATTGCGAGCATCGATATTGCCAAAAGCGTCCAGAAGACATAAGGGATTCGGCTATCGCCCGGTTGTACCTGCTCGGGCAAACTCGATTCCGCGGAAATATCGGTCACGTCGCTCGATTCGGGCAAATTGCTTGATTCGGCGGTCGAGTCTTCGGTTGTAACGTCGCTTGACGCATCGTTTGAAACGTCACCGACAGCGCCGCTGTTCCCCGACGAATAAACGCTTATTTCGTCAATAAAAACCCAACCTGCCTTCTGCTCTGCTCCGCTTTCGTCGGTAAATGAGCCGAGATGCTTTACCGTAACGCGAACGAATCTGCCCTCGGCATCCTCGGCGGCAAGTGTCATTGCAAAGGTTTCGGAAAGTCCGCCCGACGTGCTTTTTGCGGTGTCGAGGCTGCCGATTTCGTTATATTCGCCGTTTCTTTCGTCGGACAGCGCAAATGAAACGCTTTTCGGCGCATAAATACCAACGTCGGTTTCGTTAAGAAAGCCGACCGTAAAAGCCGAAAGGTCGGTATATTTTCTGCCGAGGTCGAGAATGACAGTAAACTCGCCGTTTTCGTCAACGTCGTTTTGGTTAAAGCCGACGTAAGCCGCGCTTGAGTAATAATTGTTCTTGCCGTCGGGGACTGTGCCGTAAATACCGTCGGTAAGCTTTATTCCGTCATCGGGATATGCGCTTGACGCGGGGGTAATGAGAGAATAGCTTTTTCCGTAAGACACCTCGGTGCCCTCGGCGGCGGGATAAAGAAGCAGTGTGAATAAAAGTAATATAGAAAACGTTAAAGCAAACAGTTTTTTCATTATTTTTCTTCCTTTGTTTTTTCTTGCAATTATCATTTGCCGAAAAATATAAATTATGCAAATATTTACGCCCATATTGAAAAAGACGCAAAAAAATGATAAAATAAACCAAATAATTATAACGAGGTAATTGATTTGAAAACGGGTTTGGTTTTAGAGGGCGGCGGATTCCGCGGAATCTATACTGCAGGCGTTCTCGATAAGTTTTTGGAGCACGGAATAAGCTTCGACGGTGTTATCGGCGTTTCGGCAGGCACCGCGCACGGATGCTCTTATCTTTCCAATCAAAAGGGAAGAAGCATCGATTATTACACCAAATATTGCAACGACCCTCGATTTATGAGCTTTAAAAGCTTTTTGAAAACCGGCGATATCGTCGGCGTTCAATTTGCCTATCACGACCTGCCCGAAAGGCTCGTGCCTTATGATTTTGAAGCGTTCAAGGCGCAAAAAAGCGAATTTTTCGTAACGGTAAGCAATCTTGAAAGCGGCAAGGCGGAATATATTAAAATCAACGATATGCTTGCCGATATCGATTACCTTCGCGCTTCGGCTTCGCTTCCTTATTTTTCCCGTATTGTCGAGCTTAACAACAAAAAATACCTCGACGGCGGCTGTTGCGACGGCATTCCGATAAAGGCGTTCCGAGAAATGGGGTATAAAAAGAACGTTTTGGTGCTTACACGGCACGACGGTTACATAAAAAAGCAGGAGCACGGTCTTTTTGCAAGGCTGAAATACCGCAAGTATCCGAATTTTGTCAATGCACTGCTTCAGCTTCACGAAAGATACAACAAAACGCTTGAATATATACGCGAGCTTGAAGCATCGGGCGAAGTTTTTGTCATTCGTCCAAGCGTTGAGCTGACCATCGGCAGAATGGAGCACGATGCCAAAAAGGTTCAAGGCGTTTATGATATCGGCGTTAGCGATGCCGAAAAACAAATTGCGGAATTAAAGAAATGGCTTGACAAATAACCTTAATGATATATAATATTCCCATAAATGAAACGGAGGAAAATATGAAAAGAATTATCAGTATAATCGTTGCGGCACTTCTTATGCTGTCGCTCTCGGTTTCATTCTTCGGTTGCGAGGATGAAGCTGTCGAAAATTCGTCCCAATCGGCTGAAAGCGCGGTTGAATCGAGCACGGCGGATGAAAGCGCCGACGCTTCGGGCACCGGCGAAGTAAGCACCGACGCTTCGAGTAAAGCAGATGAAAGCTTGGATGAATCGAGTTCCGCAGAGGAAAGCACCGATGCATCGGATGAGTCGAGCGATGCCGACACAAGCCAACCCGATGAATCGAGCAAACCGGAGGAAAATCCTATGGAAACAAACGTAGCGCTTAACAAAACCTATACAAGATCGCCCTTGCATCCCAATGACGGTAATCCCTCTTATCCCGACGAGGGAAACAAAACCGCAACAAACGGCGTTCTTCCCCCCGAAGACGGCAAATATTCGAATCCTGCGTTTATGGGCTTTAACGCAAACACCGATTATTACCGTCAAAACGGTTATGCACTTGTGACCGTTGACCTTGGCGAGGTTTATTCGCTCAACAAATTTGTTGCATACCTCGGCAGTAAAATGCTCGGCAGCGGTATCGGCGCGCCCGAATTTGTACGCATTTATGTTTCCAACGACGGTAAGGAATGGTACAAGGCAGGCGTAACAAGCCACGAGGATACCGATTCGGTCAGCTATGTTGCAAGTACCCTTGAGCTTGACGAGGCTCTCACCGCGCGTTACGTTCAATACCGTATCGTTGCAGGTCTTTATAATTGGATGTTCCTCGGCGAGGTTGAAGCATACGGCGAAAAAGCAGATGCTGCAAAGCCTTATCCCACCGAAAAGGACACCACAAGCATTCTTTTCGTCGGCAACAGCTCGACCTATTACTTCAACGTACCCGACAAGCTTGTGCTTCTTGCAGAATCTGTCGGTGTTGAGCTTGATGTTACCTATTGCTGTATCGGCGGCGCTTACCTTTCTCAGTATGCAGATGCAAACGACGTTGAACGCGGTAAGCTTTTAAGAAGCAAGCTTAACGAAAAGAAATACGATATTATCGTGGTTCAGGACAACAGTAACTGCGATTACAGTGATACTAAGGCGGCTATGGACATTCTTATGCCGTTGTTCAAGCAAACTCAAGCCCAAGCAGAGGTTATGCTTTACGAGCGTTATTCCTCCAATACCGACCCCAACCAGCGTCCCGTAAGCGGAAAACGACTCCATGACGCATATACTCAGGTTGCAAAGGATTTCGGCATCGAAAAGCACGCGCACGTTGCAGATGCATTCCTTCTCTGCTACAAGCAAAACCCCGGTATCGAGCTTCACTTTACCGATAATTCCCACCACTCCGACGTAGGCGCATACCTTATCGCATCGGTTATGGCTATCGAATTTCTCGGTATCGACCTTGATGACGTTTCCTATACCGGCGGTAACGATGAAAAAACGGTAAAAGCGCTTAAAGAGATTGCAAAGCTCGCCTGCGAAAAGGGTTACGAGTTTAATTAATCGATAATTTTAAAAAGGACTTCTTACGCAAAGGCCCATTAAAAGGTCTTTCCTTGGGAAGTCCTTTCTTTTATATTTAACGCGAAAAGTTTTTTTGATTCGTTGACTTTTAGTTAATAAAGTGATAAAATAAAGAACCTAAGCGGATCGGCTTTTTAAAAAGGTCGGTCAACAAAAATTTAAGGACAGGAGTTATTTTATGAAACAATTTGCAAAAAAACTGCTTATGGTTGTTTTGGTCGTTTCTATGTGCATTTTGCCGAGCTTTGCTACCCTTGCACAGACGACCGACGACGGCCTTGTGTATTTTAAAGGCGACGTTAATATCGACGGCTTTATCGATAAGTATGACTATATACTCGTAAAGCGCTATTGCCTTAAAACCGTTACCTTTAACGATGAACAGGAATTAAGAGGCGACGTTAACGATACCGACGGAATCAATAAATACGACTATATCCTTATAAAGCGTCACTGCTTAAAGACCTATGAAATTCCCAAGGTCAGTGCAAGCGGCGAAAGCAATATTAAAAACGATCCCAGCTATGCAAACGTAGCGCTTAACAAGACCTATACAAAATCGGATCTTCACCCCAGCAGCAGTAATCCTTCTTATCCCGACGAAGGAAACAAGACTATGACCGACGGCAAAATTGCTTCCTCGAGCAGCAGTTATTCCGATTCTACGTTCATGGGCTTTAACTCAAACACCGATTATTACCGTTTTAACGGCTATGCTTACATTAAAGTAGACCTCGGCGCAATTCACGAGCTTGATAAATTCGTTGCTTACGCAGCGAGCGACCGTTTTGCAAGCTCGGGCATCTACACCCCCGAATTTGTACGCATCAGAGTTTCAAACGACGGCCAAGAATGGTACGATGCAGGTGTAACCACCCATAAGAAAACATCCTCCGAAGCCGTTGTTGCAACCACTCTTGAGCTTGATAAAACCGTTACCGCGCGTTACGTTGAATACCGCGTTGCAACCGGCGCTCCCGGTTGGGCGTTCATTTGCGAGGTTGAAGCATACGGTATTAAAGCGGCTAAGGCAAAGGCATATCCCGCAGAAGAAGTTATCGATATGCTTTTCATCGGTAACAGCTCGACCTATTACTT
>JAZTXY010000037.1:0-10327 GCA_045636665.1 Eubacteriales bacterium | reverse complement strand
CACTTTCCGCAACGCCTATCCCAAGGACATTGAATATGGCGCTTAGCGGTATACGCGATATGTCTGTGCTTGAAGAAGCGCCTGTCGACCGCGTGCCTGTACAGACTTTTGTTCTTGAACACGATGAGGACGTGATTTTTGAGGCGATACGCCGTGAATTAAGACGTGGCGGTCAGGTGTTTTATCTGCATAATTTCGTAGATTCGATTTACTCAAAAGCGACGTTATTGAAAAAAGCATTCCCCGACGCCAATATCGCGGTAGGACACGGAAAGATGGATAAAGAACAGCTTTCCGACGTTTGGACCGATATGGTTGAAGGAAATATCGATATACTTGTAAGCACCACTATTATCGAATCGGGCGTTAACGTTCCTAACGCAAACACACTTATTATTGAAGATGCCGACAGAATGGGTCTTTCGCAACTCCATCAGATCCGAGGAAGAGTCGGTAGATCAACAAGAAAGGCGTATGCGTATTTAACCTATAAGGCAGGCTCTGTTATTAATGAGATTGCCGAAAAGCGTCTTGAGGCAATTCGTGAATTTACCGAGTTCGGTTCAGGTTTTAAGATTGCGATGCGCGACCTCGAAATAAGAGGTGCGGGAAATTTGCTCGGAGCGGAGCAAAGCGGACATCTTGAAACGATCGGTTATGACCTTTATATTAAGATTTTGGAAGACGCGATTAACGCAGAGAAGGGCATTGCACCAAAGGCGGAAAAGAACTGTACTATCGAGGTTACCGCGGATGCTTTTATCCCGGAGGATTATATTTCTTCGCTTAATTTGCGTATTGACGTTTATAAAAAAATCGCCGCGGTTTCCAATCGCGACGAATTTGACGATTTGGTAGACGAATTAAACGATAGATTTGGCGACATACCTGTTCCGTTGACAAATCTTATGAGAATATCGCATTTGCGTAATATGGCAATGAATTGCGATTTTACATCGATTGAGCAAAACGGCAGGGTAATTGGATTTTACAATCCGAATATCAATATGGAGCGTTGCGCTGTTATCGCTTCGGAAGACCCGTTTAGCGGCGCGGTGATGATTTCGCTTGGCGGAAGACCTCATATAGCCTATAAATTGCGCGACGGAGAAAAAATTCTTGATATGTGCGAGAAGATTATTGAAAGATATTCAAAATTAGCACAAAATTAGGTAGACAAAAGCAAAAAAATATTGTATACTACAAATTGTATATAGTTTTAACACGAATTTGAGAGGTTGAAAAAAATGAGAAAACAAACCCGATTAATCGCGTTTATGTTAGTAATTGTGATGCTTTTTGCTTTTACTGCGTGTAGCGAAGAATCTTCGTCCGGGGGAGCAGAAGGTGAAGTGTTGCTTTCTTTAGGTGAATATACATTAAGCGAAAAAGATTATATGTATATTCTCAGCATGTTCAAGAGTCAGATGATTGATTATTATCAAGCATATTTTTCGCAATACGGTGTTTCCTACAGCGAAGCTGAAATTCTTGAAATGAAGATGGATGAAAACACCACGTTTGCAAAATATATCGAAGATATTTCGCTTGAATTTGCACAGCAAATGCTTGTTTTTGAAAAGCTTTGCGGCGATGCGAATCTTTCTATTACAAATCAAGCGGATATTGATAAAATCGACGGCTTTATGCAGGATTTGGAATATTCCTACGGCGGCGAAGACCTTTTTGAAATAGAACTTGCGCGTCTTGGCTTGAGCAGATATTCCATTGAACGTTATCTTCGTTCCGAATTTTATTATACTCTCGTTCGCGAACACCTTTACGGAGAAAACGGTGTTGTTAAAATTCCCGCAGAAAAGGTTCACGAAAAGTTTTTAAAGGAATATCTCCGTTATGACGGTGCGTTGTTTGCTTACGTTGATTACAATACCGGTACGGCATATACCTTTGAATATACCGATGAAGAAGCAAAAGCGTTTTTCGACACCGAATTTGTAAAAGTACGTCACATTCTTTATAAAACGGTTGATTCGAACAACAAAAAGCTTTCCGATGAAAAAGTCGCTGAAAAGAAAGCAAAAGCCGAAGCCGCTTTAGCCGAGATCCAATCGGGTAAAAAGCTTGACGATTTCAAGAAAGATACCGAAGACAGCGGTTATGAATACGTTTTCACTTACGGCGAAATGGTAAAGAATTTTGAAACCGCAGCGTTTGAAATGAACGTTGGTGACGTTCGTCTTGTTGAAACCGAATACGGTTTCCATATCATTGAAAAGCTCGAAAAGAGTGAAGAAGATTTTTCGGGCAAAACCTCTGACGACGGCAAGACCACCGGCGGTAACAAAACAAACGTTATCAAGGCGATGACTGCCAAGGAAATCAGAGCCGAAGCATTGGAGCTTTACGAAAAGCTTAAAAGCGGTGAAGTAAAAGAATATCCTGCAAGTGACAAAGAAAAGGCATATTATATTCCTTTGGAATCGAACTTTATAAATAAATCCGACACAAATTATGCTTCGTTTATCGAAATGTTAGAAGAGATTGAAGAAGGCAAATATGCCGAAAAGGATTTCGTTAAAGATGCAACCTACGTCATCAGAAGACTTCCGATGAGCGAAAAAGACATTTCGGCAAGTATTTATACAAAAATCGAAGACGAACTCATTATGACCGAATTCAGCGAATACATCAAAACCTTCTATGATAAGATCGAGTTGGATGAAGAATTACTCGCGAAATTCGATGTCGTTACTATTCCCAAGCTTGACGGTGAACTTTATACATTTGGATAAGAGGTAAATATGACAGTACAACAAGTTTATGAAAATATAATGCGCGACGCGCTTAGCGTTTACTCTGCTGAAGGCCTTAAAGAAAAGCTCGAAAGCGGAAAAACTTTGAAAATCAAGATGGGTGCTGACCCCAGCAGACCCGACCTCCATCTCGGTCACTCGGTAGTTCTTCGCAAGCTTAAAATGCTTCAGGATCTCGGTCACGAAATCATTTTCGTTATCGGTGACTTTACCGCTATGATCGGTGACCCCTCGGGAAAAAGCAAAACAAGAGTTCCTCTTACTTTCGAGCAAACCCGAGCAAATGCAGTAAGCTATTACGAGCAGGTTATCAAGATTCTTGATAAGGATAAAACCCGTATAGTTTATAATTCCGATTGGCTTGGAAAGATGTCGTTTGAAGACGTTCTTTCGCTTGCGGGCAAATATACTCTTGCGCGTATACTCGAAAGAGATGATTTTGCAAAGCGTTATGCGGAACAGCGCCCTATCGGTATGCACGAGCTTTTCTATCCTCTTATGCAAGGATATGACAGCGTAGCGCTTGAAGCCGATATTGAGGTTGGCGGTAACGACCAAACCTTTAACCTTCTTGTAGGCAGAGAACTCCAAAAAGACTACGGACAAACTTCGCAAGAGGTTATTACTTTCCCGTTGCTTCCCGGTCTTGACGGTGTTGAAAAAATGTCCAAATCGCTTGATAACTATATCGGTATCGACGAACCTGCGGAAATTATGTATGAAAAGTGCATGAAGGTTCCCGACAGTCTTCTTCTTACCTATTTCAATCTTACTACCGATCTTGAAGAAGAAAAATATAAAGAGATTTGCGAAACCGATATTCGTAAAGCGCACGCTCTTTATGCCGAAGCAATCGTTACTCTTTATCACGGTGCAGAAGCGGTACCTGCGGCTGTTGCAAGATACGCAAGCGTTGCAGGCGGCGGTGTTCCCGAAAACATCGAAGAACGTGAATTTGAAGTTGGTGTTCGTCTTCTTGAGGTTCTCAGCAAAGCAGGACTTGCTCCTTCCAACAGTGAAGCAAGACGCTTGATTCAAGGCGGCGGTGTTAAGGTTGACGGTAAGCAGGTCACCGATCCCAATGCCGTTCTTGATGTTGACGGCGAATACGTTGTAAGCAAGGGCAAGAACAAGTTTGTAAAAGCGATTGTTAAGTAATCGTAGATAAACATTATAAAAATAAAACCTCCGTGATTAACACGGAGGTTTTGTGTTTTTAAAGATCATCAAAATGAATGATTTCGGGATAAAATTCCTTGGTATTTCCCATAGAATCGGTTTTTGAACCGTCTTTTTTGTTTTCGTTGTTGACGGTTGTTTCATCGACTTCTTCGGTGGGTTTAACCGAAACGGGTTCGGTGTTGTTCTCTTTTTTACTGCCTGCCGAAAAAGGAATGTCTTTTTCATTTAGCAATTTTTCGATTTCCGAGATTTTTGAAGACCTTGCTTTAGCAATTAATTCATCAAATTCGTTCTGCAAATTGTTATCGCTTGAAGAATCATTTTCGCATTGCGAAGCAGGCGCTTCTTCTTCAACGTTTTCTTCTTCTGTTACTTCGTTAACGACTTGTTCAGCAGTATTGATTGACTCGGTTTTGAGTATCAAAGATTCATAGAAAGAATCAATCGATTTAATCTCGTCATCGGTTTCGTTGACGTTTTCATAGGTATCAAGCGGTTCTGCCGATACAGGTTCAGAGGATTGTTCGAATGCTTCGGTTGATTCGTAAACATTTTCTTCGGTTTTATTGTCGGGAAGCTCTTCCTTCGGTTCAATGGGATCAAGCTTGCCGAATGCTCTTAAAACGTCTTCGGTGGTAAAGGGGTTATTTTTGGGCTTTGTCGGAGCGTCGTTTTTGAGCACTCTTGCTTCTCTTGTGAATTTTACAAATAAATCCTTGAGGTCGTTAATGGGATATCTAATCTCTCTTTGAGAAAGGATGATGTGGGGAAGTCCTTCCTCGATATTTTCGCGCATTTCTTCAACGTTCGGTTTTTTCATATGCGCCATAACAATGTCGACGTTTTCAAGTGTGATGCCAAGGTAAGGTGTTTCCTTTTTGCCCATAAGCTTGACAGATGCAACGTTTGTCCATTCGATTTCGACGTTTGCACCGATGTTTTTCTTGTCGGTAAAACCGCGAGAATTCAAAACGATTATACTGTCGGGCTTGCACTCTTTAAAAAGAAGGAATACAAAAAGTGTAGCAAATATGCAAAAAGCAATTCCGCCGCCGAGATAGAACGTAAGCGCATTATCCGAAAAGTCCTTGATTATGTAAGGTAACAAAGCGATAGAAAGCGAGAAAACCGCAAGGAACAGAAAGATAATTCCTCTTGCGATTAAGCTACTGCGCATTTCTTTGATTTCAATATGATTATCATTCATAATTATCACCAAATTTAATCCTCATAATCGGTACTGTTAAAAACGGTTGTGTTATCGTAAAGGAGAAAATCATATAGCAACTCGCCGTCAGCTTTGCGGTATATTGCAAAGCTGTATTTAGCATCACTGCGCTCCCATAAATCGGAAGGGGTTGTAAGTGCGGGCGTTGCGCCGTAAATAAGCGCCTCGTTGTATCTTAAATCATTCGATTTAAAATCAAGATTAATGCCCTCGAAGCATACGCGAGAGAAGCCGTATCTTCCGCCGCTATCTATGACCTTGTTAACGAGCTTGTAGGTGTTTCCTTTGTTATCGGAAAGGACGTATTCAAGACAATCACCGTAATCCTCATTGGTAAGCTTTTTTGCATTGAATTTAACGCCAATTTCGATAAGACCGTATTCAGGCGCGTAATCAACGTTAAAAATCTGCAAGGAGCCTAACTCGTTCATAAAAACCTTTGTGTTTATGCGGTATAGCTCAATATCATCGCTATTGACCTCGGTCATAGTTGAAAGCTCGGTCATATAATTGGTTTCAAGAATGTCGCTGTCGCGGTTAACGAACAAAATGAACATTAAAACGGCATAAATAACAAACGAAATGCCGTACATGCTCCACTTGAAAATTCTTTTAACGTTTCGATATACCTTCGACTCGTTTTCATCTTGTTCTTCGGGAAAATAATTGCCTTGATAATCCATAAAGATTCTCTTTTCTAAAAATCTGATATTTTGTTACGCAGAAGTTTTCCACACGCTTTTGCACATCTGTGGAAAACAAAAGGGCAGAAAAACAAGCAAAATGTTGGTTTTTAAGTGCGATCCACCGAGTTTTCCACAAAATCGCATTGTTTTGCACAAAAGTTATGTAAACCTTGAGCTTAATTATTAAAATATTTTCTGTCAAGACTTCTCATTTGCACGGCTAATGCAACGTGAGGTCTGCGGATAATATTACTCTCGTCAAAGTCAGCGATTGTGCGCGCAACCTTGAGAATTCTATCATATCCGCGCGCAGAAAGACCAAGCTTGTCATACGCCATTTGCAGGACCTCGCGTCCGCCTTCATCAAAGGTGCAGAATTTACGTACGTGCTTCGGTTGCATACGAGCATTGCAGGTGAGCGGTTGACCGTTAGCCAATTTTTCACCATCGAAACGGCTCATTGCAAAATTTCTAGCTCTTGAAACACGTCTTCTGATTCTATCGCTGGATTCTGCGGCAACCGTGGTATCGAGCTCCGAAAAATCAAGCGCATTTACTTCGACTTGGATATCTATTCTATCGAGAATAGGTCCGGATATCATCGAAAGGTAATTTCTTCTCGATTGCGGTGTGCAGGTGCAGGGTTTTGTGGGATGTCCGTAAAAACCGCACTTGCAAGGATTCATCGCACATATCATCATAAATGAACAAGGATAGGTTACACTTGCGTTAACTCGAGAAATCGTTACGTTGCGTTCTTCGATAGGTTGTCGCAAAACTTCGCAACTATGCTTATCAAATTCAGGAAATTCATCAAGAAACAAAACGCCGTTGTTTGCAAGTGAAATCTCACCGGGCTTCGGATTGGTTCCGCCGCCTATAAGCGCCGCAGGTGAAAGTGAATGGTGCGGAGCACGGAAAGGTCTGCTCGTAAGCAGTGGATTAAGTTCTTTGTTTAAACCTGCGATTGAATATATTTTTGATGTTTCGATTGATTCATCAAGCGTAATCGGAGGAAGTATATAAGGCACTCTTGACGCAAGCATGCTTTTGCCCGTGCCGGGAGGACCGATAAGAAGCACGTTGTGTTCGCCTGCAGCGGCGATTTCCAATGCCTTTTTAGCCTGATCTTGACCCTTAACGTCAGAAAAGTCAAGCAAGGTGTCATCGGCGATTGCAAAGAAATCGTCTTTATTGAATCGCATAGGGATGATTTTTCTTCTCGAAAGAAAATGATCCATTAATTGAACTGCGTTCTTAACTGGATAAACGGTTATTCCGCAAGCGGCAGATGCTTCCGATGCGTTATCGGCGGGAACAAAAAGATATTTAAAGCCAGCATCTCTTGCGGCAACCGCCATAGGGAGAACTCCGCTGACGGGTCTTAAGTCGCCGGAAAGTGAAAGCTCGCCAAGAAAACAGCATTCTGAAAAATCGATTCTGTTAAGTCCGGGCATATCAAGCAGAGAAAGTAATATAGGAAGGTCATAAACGGTGCCTTCTTTTTTGATATCCGCAGGCGCAAGGTTAACGGTAAGAACACCCTTTTTTAAAGGTAGATCACATGCGCGTGCGGCAGACCTGACTCTGCCTTGCGATTCTTTAATCGCCGCATCGGGCAAACCGATAATATCGAGGCGGGGATTCGAACTCGCTACGTTCGTCGATTCGACGGTAACGATTTGACCTTCAATACCACGAATAGCTGCGGAATAAATAACACTTATTGACATTTGCATCCCACCTTTCCTTATATTCATTATATACTACCATAAATTATTGTATTTTTCAATAAAAAGAACTAAATTTTCACTCAAATAAATTTTAAAAAACAGAAAAAACGATTAATTTGTTAATATTAGGATAAAAAGGAAAAACATACGACGAAAATTTTATTGATTTCTATTTACTTTTTCGAAAAAGATGTTATAATGTTTGCGTATGAAAAAAATTAGCAGGAGGCAAATAACTATGTCAACAAGAAAAAAGTTGTCAATGGACGGCAATACAGCTGCGGCTCACGTTTCGTATGCGTTTACTGAAGTTGCCGGCATTTATCCCATCACACCCTCTTCTCCCATGGCGGAAGTTACCGATCAATGGTCCGCTGAAGGCAGAAAGAATATTTTCGGCCAAACTGTTAAGGTTGTAGAAATGCAATCTGAAGGCGGCGCTTCCGGTACCGTTCACGGTTCTCTCGCTGCAGGTGCTCTTACCACCACCTACACCGCATCTCAGGGTCTTCTTCTTATGATCCCCAATATGTATAAGATCGCGGGTGAACTTCTTCCCGGTGTTATTCACGTATCTGCTCGTTGTGTTGCTTCGCACGCACTCAACATTTTCGGTGACCATTCCGACGTTATGGCATGCCGTCAAACCGGTTTTGCAATGCTTTGTGCAGGTAACGTTCAGGAAGTTATGGACCTCGGCGCAGTAGCTCACCTTACCGCTATTGAAAGCAGAGTTCCTTTCCTTCACTTCTTTGACGGTTTCCGTACTTCTCACGAAATTCAAAAGGTTGAAGTTTGGGATTACGAAGATCTTGCTGAAATGTGCGATATGGATGCTGTTAAGGCGTTCAGAGAAAGAGCACTCAATCCCGAACATCCCGTTCTTCGCGGTACTGCTCAAAACCCCGATATTTTCTTCCAGGCAAGAGAAGCATGTAATACCTATTACGATGCTGTTCCTGCAATCGTAGAAAAATATCTTGATAAGGTTAACGAAAAAGTTGGTACCGATTACAAGTTGTTCAACTACTACGGCGCACCCGATGCAGATAAGGTTATCATTGCAATGGGTTCTGTATGTGATACTATCGAAGAAACCGTTGACTATATCAACGCTCACGGTGGCAAGGTTGGTCTTATTAAGGTAAGACTTTACCGTCCTTTTGTAAAGGCAAAGCTTCTTGAAGCTATTCCCGAAACCGTTACCAAGATTGCCGTTATGGACAGAACCAAGGAACCCGGTGCAGGCGCTGAACCTTTGTTCCTCGACGTTGTTAATGCACTTCGTGGCACCAAGTTTGAATCTGCTCTCGTTATCGGCGGTAGATACGGTCTCGGTTCTAAGGATACCACTCCCGCATGCGTATTTGCGGTTTATAACAACCTCGATGCTGAAAAGCCCATCGACGGTTTCACTGTTGGTATCAACGACGACGTTACCAACCTTTCGCTTCCTCTTGAAGCAGCTCCCAACACTGCAGGCGAAAGCATTGTTTCCTGTAAGTTCTGGGGTCTTGGCTCTGACGGTACCGTTGGTGCGAACAAGAACTCGATTAAGATTATTGGTGACCATACCGATAAATATATTCAGGCATATTTTGCATATGACAGTAAGAAGTCCGGCGGTATTACCATAAGCCACCTTCGCTTTGGCGATACACCCATCAGATCTACTTATTACGTATCTCATGCAAACTTTGTAGCATGTCATAATCCTTCCTACATCGAAAGGTACGATATCACCGAAGACATTGCAGAAGGCGGCACATTCTTGCTTAACTGCCAATGGTCTGCAGAAGAGCTTAACGAAAAGCTTCCTGCAAAGGTTAAGAGAGATATCGCTAAGAAGAACGTTAACTTCTACACCATCGACGCTATCACCATCGCTCGTGAAATCGGTCTCGGTAACAGAACTAACACCGTTCTTCAAAGTGCTTTCTTCTCTCTCGCTAACATCATCCCCTCTGCAGATGCTATTGATTATATGAAGAAGGCTGCATATAAGAGCTTTGCTAAGAAGGGCGAAGATATCGTTAACATGAACTATGCGGCTATCGATGCAGGTGCAAATGCTTACACCAAGATCGAAGTTCCTGCTGAATGGGCAAACGCTGTTGATGCTGACGTTAAGGACGTTAAGCTTGAGGGTAGAGAAGAGGTTGTTGATTTTGTTAAGACCATTCTCGAACCTGCGAATGCTCAAAAGGGTGACGATCTTCCCGTTTCCGTATTCCACAAGAATGCTGACGGTACCTTCCCGCAGGGCACTGCTGCTTACGAAAAACGCGGCGTAGCGGTTGACGTTCCCAACTGGAATCCCGACAACTGTATCCAATGTAACTTCTGTTCTTACGTATGTCCTCACGCTGCAATCAGACCTATAGCTCTTACCGATGCTGAAGCTGCAGAACATCCTGATTTCAAACTTGTTCCTATGACCGGTATGCCCGGCTATAAGTTCGGTATGACCGTTTCTGCTCTTGACTGTCTCGGCTGCCAAAGCTGTGTACAGATCTGTCCCGGTAAGAAGGGCGAAAAGGCTCTTAATATGGCTCCTATTGAAGGACAGCTTCAATATCAAAACGCATTCAACGCAAGCTACAAGTACTGCGATAATCCCGAAGTACTTGCTAAGTTCAAGCCCGAAACTCCTAAGGGTTCTCAGTTCAAACAGCCCTTGCTTGAGTTCTCCGGTGCTTGTGCAGGTTGTGGTGAAACACCTTA
>JAZTXY010000036.1:0-1572 GCA_045636665.1 Eubacteriales bacterium | reverse complement strand
CCTGACAGTCAACGGTGAGACCCGTGGGGATGTGGATGATTCTTACCGCAGATTCGGTCTTGTTTACGTGCTGACCGCCCGCACCAGCAGAACGGTGACGGGTTATTTCAAGCTCGTCCATATTAAGCTCAAAATCGACGTCCTCGACCTCGGGCAAAACCGCAACGGTAGCGGTGGAGGTTTGAATTCTTCCCTGTGCTTCGGTTTCGGGCACACGCTGAACGCGGTGAACACCGCTTTCGAACTTAAAGCGAGAATATGCGCCCTCGCCCTCGATCATAAAGGATACTTCCTTAAAACCGCCAAGCTCGGTTTCGTTCGCGCTCAAAAGCTCGGTCTTAAAGCCCGATGCTTCGGCGTACATCGTATACATTCTGTAAAGAACAGCCGCAAAAAGCGATGCTTCCCCGCCGCCTGCGCCGCCGCGTATTTCAATAATAACGTTCTTATCATCGTTGGGGTCTTTAGGCAAAAGCAGAATGCGAAGCTCGTCCATAAGCGGTTCAAGCTTTGCGCGCGCTTCGTTCTTTTGTTCCTCGGCAAGAGCACGCAATTCGGCATCGTCCTCGATGGAAAGAATTTCCTCGGCATCCGAAATATCGGTAAGCGCCGCATTGTATTCGCGGTACTTTTCAACGATAGGAACGAGGTTTTTATATTCCTTCATAAACTTCTTATAACCCTCAAGGTCGTTCATAACCTCGGGGGATGAAAGCTTTTCTTCGATTTCTTGGTATCTTTTTTCGATTTGCGAAAGTTTATCAAGCATAGTTTGACCTCCTGTTTTATATAATCAAACAAGGAATTAAAGTTTAAGGAGCGAATTATTTATGAAGCAGGAATACGGCTACGAGGGAAAATTGCTGAAAACCGATAAGAACCGATATTTCACACAAAATGCCGACACGCTATCCTCTGCAATGAACGGCGGATTGATACTTGAGGGCATTGGTTACCTTTGCGATCACGACCGCCATTTACACGTTAAAATCGGTGATATTGAAGGCATTATTCCGCGTAACGAATGCGTTTACACGGCAAAAGGGCTTCCCGAAAAGGATATTGCGATAATTTCGCGCGTTGGCAAGCCGGTTTGCTTTAAGGTTATAGGAATCGATAAAAACGAAAGTGGCGAAACGGTTGCAATATGTTCACGCCGCGAAGCGCAACGCGACTGTATGCGCGAAAAGATAAGCGAGTTATCAAAGGGTGACGTTATCGAGGCGAAAATCACACGGCTCGACCCGTTCGGCGCGTTTTGCGATATAGGATGCGGGATCATTTCACTGCTTCCCATCGACTGTATGTCGGTTTCGCGTATTTCACACCCGCGCGACAGATTCAGAAACGGTCAGGTAATCAAAGCGGTAGTTAAAAGCACCGACGACGAATTCGGCCGCATTACCCTTACTCACCGCGAGCTTTTGGGCACTTGGGAAGAAAACGCCTCGAGATTTACATCCGGTCAGACCGCCGCAGGTATCGTGCGCTCGATTGAAGATTACGGTGTTTTTGTCGAGCTTGCGCCCAACCTTGCAGGTCTTGCCGAGGTACGCCCCGACGTTCAAGTCG
>JAZTXY010000035.1:0-17398 GCA_045636665.1 Eubacteriales bacterium | reverse complement strand
TGGGGGAAGGTGGATTCGAACCACCGAAGTCAGTGACAACAGATTTACAGTCTGCCCCCTTTGGCCGCTCGGGAATTCCCCCATATTGTTATTTGGTTTTACAGTAGGTGTTTTGGAGCTGGTGAAGGGAGTCGAACCCCCAACCTACTGATTACAAATCAGTTGCTCTGCCATTGAGCTACACCAGCATCTCGCTCACGCCAGCGAGGTGTAGTATATCACAGTATAATGAGATTGTCAACACCTTTTTTGAAAAAAATTAATCTTTTTTGATAATTAATTTTAAAACTCAAATCATTGCCAAAACGCACTTGCTGTGATATAATAAATGGGTAATAATTCAATAGGGAGCTGTTTTATATGAATTTTAGTGAAATAGCAAATAACCGCCAATCCTGCCGTGCCTATGATGAAAATAGGGAAGTCGAGCAAGAAAAGCTTAACGCAATACTCGAATCTGCCCGACTTGCGCCTTCTGCCTGCAACGGTCAGCCCTATCACATAACCGTTTGCCGAAACGAAGCGGCAAAGGAGGTTGCAAAAGCTTGTATGGGTATGGGGATGAACAAATTCGCTTCCCAAGCCCCTATCCTTTTGGTAATTTCCGAAATGCCCTATAACAAAACTGCCGCGCTCGGCGCAAAGGTTAAAGGAAACGATTACCGCTCGATCGATATCGGCATTGTGACCGCCTATATCACTGCCGAAGCAACCGCAAACGGGCTTTCGACCTGCATCCTCGGTTGGCTTGATGATAAAAAAATACGCTCGATTTGCAATCTCGAGCATCCCGTACGTCTTGTAATAACTCTCGGCTATGCCGATAAAAACGATAAGCTCCGCCCCAAAAAGAGAAAGGAGCTTAACGAACTCGTTTCCGAAAAGTAGGAGGAAGTTTATGATATATACCGAATTTCAAAATAAATCGCTTTCGCTTTTGGGAATGGGCTGTATGCGTTTCCCGACGCTTGAAGGGGGCGAAATAGATAAAGAGCTAACGCGTGAAATGGTCGATTTTGCAATCAAAAACGGCGTTAATTATTTCGATACGGCTTATCCCTACCACAACGGCGAAAGTGAGCTCGTGATAGGAGAAATACTGTCTTCTTATCCGCGTGACAGCTTTTATCTTGCCGATAAATTCCCCGGACACCAAATATCGTCAAGCTATGACCCCAAAATAGTCTTCGAGGACCAATTGAAAAAGTGCAAGGTCGATTATTTTGATTTTTATCTGCTTCACAACGTCTATGAAAATTCGCTCCCCGTATACAAGGACGAAAAATGGGGCATAATCGATTACTTTGTCGAGCAAAAAAAGCAGGGAAGAATAAAGCATTTGGGCTTTTCCACTCACGGCAGTATCGAAATTATGAAGCAATTTCTCGATGAATATTCGGACGTGATGGAATTTTGCCAAATACAGCTCAATTACCTCGATTGGACTCTCCAAAACGCAAAGGAAAAGTGCGAGCTTTTGGCATCCTACAACGTTCCCGTTTGGGTAATGGAGCCTGTCCGCGGCGGTAAGCTTGCAAACCTTAACGAGCAGTCAACCGCGCTTTTAAAGGAAAAACGTCCCGATGAATCGGTCGCCGCTTGGGCATTCCGCTTCTTGCAAGATATTAAAGGCGTAACGATGATATTAAGCGGTATGTCGAATATGGCTCAGTTGACCGACAATATCAAAACCTTTAATGAATCGAAACCGCTTAACGCCGACGAAAAGGCGCTTATTCTGGAAATTGCCGAAGGACTTAAAAATTCGGTGCCCTGTACTGCCTGCCGTTATTGTGTCGACGGCTGTCCGCAAGGCATCGATATCCCCAAAATGCTTGAATTTTACAACGAAATGCGTATCGCCCCCACAACGAATATCACGATGCGCATCGATGCATATCCCGAATCGGCTCAACCCAAATCCTGCATTAACTGCCAAAGCTGTGTCAACATCTGTCCGCAAGGCATAGATATTCCCACCCACCTTGCCGATTTGGTCGTCATCTCGAACAAATTACCCTCGTGGACGCAAATAAGCAAGCAACGCGAGGAAGCGGCTAAAAAATTAAGAGGGGATTAAACCCACTTTACAAAATTTACCAACCGTGCTATAATAATAAAAAACAAATAAACGGAGAATAAAAAATGTCGAAAAAGATTTTAAAAAGAAGCGAAGTTCCGGTTGAAAACACTTGGAACCTTGCCGATATGTTTGAAAGCGACGATGCTTGGCTTGCCGAGTATGAAGCGCTCAAGGCACTCCCCGCAAAAATCGTTGAATATCAAGGCAAATTGGGCGAAAGCGCTCAAAATCTCCTTGCTTTCCTTAAATTAGAGGATGAAATCGAGCTTCGTCTTACTCCTCTCTACGGCTATGCAAGCTGTAAGGGTGACGAGGATACCGCAAACGGCTTCTATCAGGACCTCCGCGGTAAGGCAATGAGCACCTACGTTGCAATTTCGGGCGCGGCTTCCTTTGCAACCCCCGAAATTATGGCGATCCCCGAAGAAGCTCTTGAAGAATTTTATAAAACCGAGCCCGAGCTTGAAACCTATCGCCGCTCGCTTTATCAGATCCGACGCAGAGCAGAACACGTTCTTTCGCCCGAATGCGAAATGCTTCTTGCGAACGCAGGCGAAATTGCCGACGCTCCCGATAATATCGGCTCGATATTGCGTAATGCCGATATGCGTTTCCCGTCGGTAACCGACGGAGAGGGAAATGAGCATCAGCTCACCGGCGGCACTCTCGTACCCCTTCTCGAAAGCTCCGACCGCGTACTCCGCAAGAACACCTTTGAAGCATTTTATAACCGCCTCGGCGAGTTCAAAAACACCATCGCTTCAACTCTCGACGCGCAATTCAAGCAGCTCCGCTTCTTTGCGACTGCCCGTAAATACAGCTCCACCATCGAAGCATCGCTCGACCGTACCGAGGTTCCCGTTGAGGTTTATCACAACCTTATCGAAGCGGTTCATAACAATATGGACAAAATGTACCGCTACGTTGCGCTCCGCAAAAAGCTTTTGGGCGTTGACGAGCTTCATATGTACGACGTTTATACCCCCATCGTTGCCGATGCCGCTTCCGAAATTTCCTATTCCGAAGCAAAGGAAACCATTCTTGAAGCACTCGCAGTGCTCGGTGAAGATTATATCGAGCTTCTTAAAGAGGGCTTTAACAACCGCTGGATCGACGTTTATGAAAACGAAGGCAAGCGCGGCGGCGCATATTCCTCGGGCAACAGCCGTCCTCACCCCTACGTGCTCCTTAACCACCACGATAACCTCGACAGTATGTTCACCCTCGCGCACGAAATGGGTCACGCGCTCCACAGCTATCACTCCACCAAATATCAACCCATAAACACAAGCGATTACGTTATCTTCGTTGCCGAGGTTGCATCGACCTGTAACGAAATCCTCCTTATGCGCCACCTCCTCGCAAAGACCACCGATAAAAAGGAACGAGCATACCTTATCAATCACTTCCTCGATCAGTTCAAGGGCACCGTTTACCGTCAGACCATGTTTGCCGAATTCGAGCTTTTGATGGGTCAGATGAGCGAAGGCGGTCAAACCCTTACCGCAGATGCGCTTAACGAAAAGTATCACGAGCTCAACAAGCTCTATTTCGGCCCCGATATGATCTCCGACGACGGCATCGCACTCGAATGGGCGCGTATCCCTCACTTCTTCTATAACTACTACGTGTTCCAATATGCAACCGGCTTCTCCGCCGCAGTTGCAATCGCTTCGCGTATCCTTGAAGAAGGTAAGCCCGCCGTTGACGATTACAAAAAGTTCCTTTCCGGCGGCTCGAGCACCGAACCCATCTCGCATCTTAAAATTGCAGGTGTTGGTATGTCCTCTCCCGAGCCCGTAAACGCGGCGTTGAAGTTGTTTGGCGATCTCATCACCGAAATGGAAGAGTTGTGCTAAGCATAACGGCGCATATCGCAAAAATTCAATGCTCGCAGTAGGTTTCTACAGCTTCGCATTTTATTTTCGCAATCTGCATCCGCTCTGCTACGCAGAAAAGGTTCAATTAGACCTGAATTTAAATTAAAAAAGGACATCCTCGGCTGTCCTTTTGATTTTTTTACCGTAGGGGCGATTCACTTTCTCGTTCGTCCGTAGTTTTCGCGTTAAGCATAATTTTGGTGAAATTATAATAATAAATTAAAAGCTTTTGAAAAAAGAGCGCGAGAGAAAGACTTTTTTAAAAGTTTTTCTCTCGCAATAAAATCACTTAATATATCGTCTTTTTGTGGTCAAATCAGTCCCAATCGGCGTTAAGATAAGCCGCAAGCTCGTTAAGACGTGCATCTGCGAAATCACGCTCGGTTGCGCGGATGGTGTTCGTGTTGTGGAACTCGATAAGAGGGAAAACGTCGTTGCAGTTCATTGCGGTCAAAAGACTGCAAGCAGTGCTGTAGGGCTTGTCGTTATCGTTTGCATCGCCGCCGGCAACAAGAATTACGCCGCCCTTTTTGGGCTTTTCAATCGGAACTTCGTTTCTGAAATATCTTGCGCAGAAATAGGTTTGCAATCTGCTGCCGACCGAAAGAAGCTGACCTGTAAGCTCTCCGAAATAAATGGGCGAAGCGATAATAATGTTATCGCATTCTTCGATATATTTATAAATATTCTGCATATCATCAACGAAGGCGCAACCCGGATGCTCCCAGCAATATCTGCAGTCGATACAGGGCGCGATTTTGCGGTTGCAGGCGTTAACAATACGGCATTCACCCTCTATTTTGGGAACGAGCGCGTTGATAAGTGTCATTGTATCGCCGCGAAGTCTGGGCGAACCGTTAAAAATCAAGGTCTTTTTCATCGTTAAATCTCCTAATAAGTATGATATGAAGAATATCAAAAAATTGCCAAACGGTATATCGATAAATATATCATCGTATTGCTTTCCTATTATAACACGGTTGGCGCGGTATTGCAACATTTTATTTCGACAAATGGTATGGCGAAATAAATAAAATATATTGAAATTGTGATTAATTATGTGTATAATTAAATAACTGTAAAAAACACTCAAAGGAAGGAATAACTAATGAAAAAATATTTTATTTGCTTTCTCTCTTTTTTATTTCTTCTCACCGCCTGCGGAGAAACCGTTTCCGAGGTTGTGAGCGACGTAACGAGCGATGAAGCTTCGGAGGAAACCTCAAAAGAAGAGGGCGAACGCCGATATACTCTTGTCAGCGTTGGCAAGCCCTACACGAAATCCGCAACACCTCCAAAGGATTATTCCGATAAATACGACCAACAGCTTACCGACGGACACAAGGTGGGCAACCTCGGCGCACATTACGTCGATTCGCGTATGGTCGGCTTTACCGAGCACAGCACCTTTATAATCGACCTCGGCGACGACGGCAAGCGTATCTCCGCTATCGTTGCACGCGCGCTTGATTATTCGGGCGACGGTGTTGCTCTTGCGGCATCTGCGCGCGTTTCCGGCTCAAATGACGGCAAAAAGTTCAAATCGCTCGGCAGCCGCATTTTTGCAAAAACGGGCGACCTTACCGTAAGTGAAGCACGTATTGAGCCCCGCGAAATTGCCGATTACCGCTTTATCCGTGTTCAAATTAACAAGGGCAACGGCGCCTTCTTCTTCACCGATGAAATCGAGGTTTATGCCGACGTTGACGAAAAGGAAACCGAAGATAAGTCGGCAATCGCCTATGCATCCGAATCTATCGAACGCAACGCTTGGAAAAAGCTTTCAACCACCGTTCCTGCAATACCCGTTGACGGCAAAACCCTTACCGTAGGTAGCAAATACGCTTTTGAAAACGTTGAGTTTGATGAACGCGCGCCCAAGAACGATAAGCTGTTAACCGACAATAACCGTACAAACCAATATTTCGGCGACCCTGTTTGGGTTGGCTTTAAGGCGAATGGCGATAAAAACGCCGCCCTTACCGTAAACCTTGACAAGGCGCATAACAACGTATATATGTTCAACGTGTATGCGCTCGGTGTCGGTGTGGACGTCGAGCTTCCCGCATATATCGACGTATTCGCATCTACCGCTAACGATTACACCTTTGTCGGCAGAATGTACAACACCGGCAAGGAAAAGCACAATTTCACCTATTCGCTCATTCTTCCCGAATATATAAATGCCAAAAACGTAAGATTTGAATTTCCGAAATCCGATAAGCATTTCTGGATCGAAGAAATTCAGGTAATCGCAGGCTATAACGATAAACAGCAAGATCTTATCTTCGAGCCGCTTAATTTCCCCAAGGTAGAAGAGGATATCTTCTGGGATGCGTCCGAGCCCGATTATAAAAAGAATCAAAACCTCCTTCTCGGCTTGCCCCAACAGGTTCAAGCACTCTTTTATGCCGATGCGGACACCCACGGTGATGAATCGCGTGCCGATAATCCCTGCCTTACCGACGGCAAAAAGGCGTCTACCAACGCCGAAATGTATTGCTATAGCGATTCTTGGTTCTTCTCACGCGGGGGCGACGGTATCGAAATATTCTATGACCTCGGCAAGCTTTCCACCATCGAAAGCGTAAACATATCCTTCCTCGAGCAGGACGAATGGGGAATAAGACGTCCCAAGTTCTTATCGGTATTTCTTTCCGATGACGGCGAAAACTGGTATGAGGTGGCAGATTGGACTCGCGGCGACGACAAGCTCAACACCTATAATCAGGCTGCCACCCGTATGGAGCAAAGCTTTGAATTCGATAAAGCGTATGCGGCAAGATTTGTTTATTTCCGTATCGAAAACGGCTTTATCTTCATCGATGAGCTTGAAGCATTCGGTACAAAGCAGATTAAATCGAATGCCGTGCGCCTCGCCGACAGCGGACTTAACGCAGTACCCTATTACACCAACCCCGAAAGCGAAGCATTCGCCACACCCGAAAATACCCCCATCAAGGCAAAGGATATCGCGCTTGTTTACGGCGACAGAAGCAAGGCGGAAAACCTTCTTCCCTTGGTTGCTTATCTCGATGAGGAGGGCAATATTAAGGACACCTTAATGGACGGCTTTATCTATTGCTCGCACCACAATCTTCCCTCGGGCTCGCTGCCTCATCTTATCAACTACAAGCAGGACTGGGAATACGTGCTTAACCAAACCTTTGGCGGTCAGGCAGGCTTTGACAAGCTTGAAGAAACCGTACAGCAGGTAAAGGACGCTCTCAACATCCC
Organism: Eubacteriales bacterium; assembly: GCA_045636665.1. Taxonomy (GTDB): domain Bacteria; phylum Bacillota; class Clostridia; order Oscillospirales; family CAG-382; genus Coliplasma. The sequence continues at coordinate 10,198 of JAZTXY010000035.1, read as the reverse complement.
CGATTACAAGGTTAAGGTCTACGTTACCTATCTCACCCTCCGTGACGGCAATGCCGAATTCGGCGACGTTGACGGCGACGGCATCTCGGAAAACACTGCAAATCCCGAAGACCGCAAGAAGATAATCGATTGGTTTATCGATGAAACCATGCGCCGTTTCGAGGAAAAGGGCTATAAGAACCTTGAATTTGACGGCTTCTATTGGGTAAACGAATCTGTTGTTTGGGAAAAGGACGACTCTCAAATCATAACCGAGGTTGCCGATGCTACCCACGCAAAGGGACATAACTTCCTCTGGATTCCTTACTATAAAGCAAACCGCTTCTATACCGGCTACGAGCTCGGCTTTGATATCGTTTGTATGCAGCCCAACGTAGTGTTCACAACCGATGCTCCGCTTTGGAGATTCGATTCCACCGCCGCAATGACAAAGGCGCGTAAGATGTGCGTCGAAATCGAGCACAGCTATCAGGCATTCTCCGACCCTGCGTTTGCCAGAACCTATATGCTGTACCTCCTTTACGGCGTAACGACGGGATATATGGACGCGATACATATTTACTATGACGACGTCGATAACTTCTCGAAAATGGCTGTAAGCAACGATGCACTTTGCCGTATGCAGTATGATGCGACCTATGATTTCATCAAGGAAAAGCTTGATATAACACCCGACAAGCGCGACGACGTTAAGCTCACCGCAAAGAAGGATACCGCAATCGATTACGACCTTAACGAAGCGGACGAATTACAGCTCTTCACGCTTGTGTCCGCGCCCAAGCACGGCTATATCGCCTTTGATTCCGACGGCTCGTTCCGTTATTACCCCGATAAGGGTTATACCGGCACCGATTCGTTCACCTATACCTACAACGAATTTTTGGGCGAATCCGAGCTTTGCACCGTTCAAATCACGGTTGAATAATCACATAACAACAAAAGACAGAGAACGAAAATTCTCTGTCTTTTTGTATTTTTGAAGGTGAAATTATTTGCTTTCGTTTATCTTTCTTTTAACAAGCTTTACGATTTCGGAGATAGGAAGTATCAACGCACCGATTACCAAAGCAAGCGCATATTCCCAAAGGTTGATGGGCATAAACGAGAATATGCTTTGCAAGAAGGGAACGAACACTACCATCGCAGTCAAAACGAAGCTTGCCGCCATTGTCAACCAAAGCACCTTGTTGTGTCCCGTAATCGAGCAAACAGTCTTCTCGCGTGAGCGCAGCTTGAACGAGGGTGTGATTTCCGCCATCGACATCGGAACAAACGCCATCGTCGTGCCAAAGCCGTCCTGCAACGCGTTGCCGATAAAGAACGAAACGAGCGTAAGGAGAGAAATACAAGCGCCCTGCCAGATAACGTCAACACCCAAGCCGCCTGCGAAAATACCTTCCTTGCTGTCACGCGGGGCCTGCGTCATAACGTCGCCCTCGGCTTGTTCAACACCAAGACCGAGCGCAGGCAAGCTGTCGGTAATAAGGTTGATCCAAAGAATGTGTATCGGCTTGAATACCGTCATACCGAAAAGGGAAGCGATGAATACCGTCAAAACCTCGCTCAAATTCGAGGAAAGAAGGAATTGAATCGTCTTTCTTACGTTTGAATAAATACGTCTGCCTTCTTCAACCGCGTTTACGATTGTCGCAAAGTTATCGTCGCCGAGAATCATATCGGCAACGCCCTTTGTAACGTCTGTGCCGGTAATACCCATACCGATACCGATATCCGCGCTCTTAATAGAAGGAGCATCGTTAACACCGTCGCCGGTCATTGCTGTGATATATCCAAGCTTCTTCCAAGCGGTAACGATACGAACCTTGTGCTCGGGCTGAACGCGAGCATAAACCGAATAATTTGCAATATCGCGTTCAAGCTCCTCGTCGCTTATAAGGTCAAGCTGTGCGCCGGTAAGCGCCTGACTCGAATCGGTAATAATACCAAGCTCCTTACCGATTGCAACCGCAGTGTCAATATGGTCGCCCGTAATCATAACGGGACGGATACCTGCGTTTTTACATTTGGCAACCGCATCCACAACCTCGGGACGAACGGGGTCGATCATACCCGAAAGACCAACGAATATAAGGTCCTTTTCAATATCCTCGGGCGATTGAAATTCGGGCTTTTCGTTATATACCGTAAATGCGGCGGCAAGCACGCGCAACGCCTTGTCTGCCATCGCCTTGTTGTGCGCAAGAATCGCCTCGCGCACCTTATCGTCCATATCCTTTGTCTTGCCGTCAACGGGCGAGATATATTTGGTGCATCTCGAAAGGATAACGTCGGGCGCACCCTTGGTGTACTGAATAACCTTTCCGCCGAACGAGTGCAGGGTAGACATCATCTTTCTGCCCGAATCAAAGGGCGCTTCGCCGATTCTCGGCTGATTTTCCAAAAGAACGCGCTTATCGTTGCCGTTGTCGAAGGCGAATTTCAAAAGCGCCGCTTCCGTCGGCTCGCCCGTAACGTTGCCCGATTCGTCAAGCTCTGCATCGTTACAAAGCGCGTTGCAAGAGCATAAAAGCTCCAAATTACCGCTGAAATGCTCAACAACGGTCATTTTGTTTTGTGTTAAGGTGCCGGTCTTGTCACTGCAGATAATCTGAGTACAGCCAAGCGTTTCAACCGCGGTAAGCTTGCGGATTATCGCATTCTGCGCCGCCATTTTGGAAACGCCGATTGAAAGAACAATGGTAACAACGGCGCTTAAGCCCTCGGGAATTGCCGCAACCGCAAGTGAAACGGCTACCATAAACGTGTCGATAAGCACACCGCCGTCAAGCGTGTCGGCAGTCAAAAGGTTCACCGCAAAAACAACGGCGCAAATACCCAAAACCGCAACGGTGAGTATTTTGCTCAACTGACCGAGCTTGACCTGCAAAGGAGTTTTTTCCTCAGTCGCATCGGTAATCGCTTTTGCGATTTTACCCATTTCGGTGTCCATGCCCGTTGCAACGACAACCGCCTTGCCGCGTCCGTAAACGATAGTCGTGCCGGTATATACCATATTGCTTCTGTCACCCAACGGCACCTCGCCGCTTTCGGAAGCAATAACGTCTGCAAATTTATCGCTCGGTACCGATTCGCCCGTAAGCGCCGATTCCTCTGCCTTAAGCGATGCCGCTTCGATAAGTCGCGCATCGGCAGGGACAGCGTCACCCGCTTCAAGCAAAATAACGTCGCCGATAACAAGGTCTTCGCTGTTAAGGATTTGCAAAATGCCGTCGCGCAGTACCTTGCATTTTGCCTTTGTCATCGCCTTTAATGCGTCGATCGCCTTTTCCGCCTTGTTTTCCTGAATAATACCGAGAACCGCGTTAAGCACAACGACGAAAAGGATAATAAATACGTCCGCAAGCGATTCGCCCTCAACAAGCGCGGTAATAAAGCTCACGGCAGCCGCAACAAGCAAAACGATTATCATCGGGTCTGCAAATTGCATCAAAAATTTCTTCCAAAGCGGAACCTTCGGCGGCTCTGCCAAACGGTTTGCGCCGTTTCGCTCCAAACGAGCCGATGCTTCCTGCGAGGAAAGACCGTCGATGCCCGAACCGATATGCGAAAATACCGCTTCAAGCTTTTCAAGATAGTGTTTCATACAATACCTTCTTTACATAAAAATAGTTAAAAAATAAGCAAGCCCAATTATGGCATCGCCATAAAAGTCTTGCAATCAAAACGTCCGTCCGGGCGATAAAGCCGAGATGTCGAGCGAACGTATGCGGAATACCGCACAGCTACTCCCTTTTATTGGCAATAGTGTATCATAAATATTTTGCGGTGTCAATAACACCCGTATTCAAATTTTGTTGATTTTTTGTAAATAAAAGCGGACACCCTTTTAAAGAGCATCCGCATAAATGATTATTTCGAGTAAACCTCAAGCTCGTTTATAAAGCAGAACAAGCCGCTGGGCTGGAATTGGAACTTAACGTAGCGTGCGCTTACGCCGCTAAGCTCGGTTCCCGTCCAATAAATTGCCGAAGGATCTTCTGCAATCTTAAGCGTTGCAACCTCTTTGAAGTTAACGCCGTCATCCGAAACGAATACCTTTGCTCCGCTGGGCGCGGTGATACCTGCAGTACCGCCGTTGCAAACGTGCGCGCGCACACCGCTTATATCTGTCTTGGCACCGAGGTCGATAATCGCATAACCGATACCGTTTTCGGTGTTGGACTGATCACCCGTATAAGCCGGGCCGTTTATAAAGGTAAACCAGTTATCGTTGTAAGTAAGTGTATCGTGTGCCTTACCGTCGGTAAGAAGCGCGGTATATTGCAATGCGCCGGCTTGCAAAAGACCCGAAAGCTTATAGGACTTATTAAGCGAAACGACCTTGCCGCTAAGCTTTACGTCTTCAAATTTTTCGTAATCGGGCTTTTCGGGCTCGGTAATTTCGGGTGCCTTTGCATCGGGAACGTACTTAAGCAACCAAACCGCTTCGGTATGATGCTCGTCACCCGCTTTAATATCGCGCTTTGAGGAGTTCGAAAATCTTGTGAAATAAAGCTTGTTTGTGTTGGTGTTCATATCCCAGAACGCAGTTTTGTAGTCGCCGTTATAGTTATCTACCGAATCTTGAATGGTGTTAACGCGAACGTCAAGCTGATATCTCGGATCAGCGTAACCGTAAACGAGCGCGCGGCATGCCTTGTTACCGCTGTTCGAGGCGCCCGAATAATCGGCGGCGCCAACCTTAAGAGTTTCGATCCTCTTAAGCATTTCGCCCTTTTCGTTGTACATTTCGCACCACAAGCCGTATCTCTTGTCAATAGGCATCATACAAGTGTAGGAGCGGTTCATCTTAACGTCTTTAACGTATTTATAGTCGACGTTAAGCTTGATTTGAGGCCCGGTAAAGGTGTATTTTCTCGCCATTTCGGCATAAACGTCTGTATCGGTATAGCTCATACTCTTGTTGTTGTAATCGCCGATACTGTCGTTATTTGCATCGGGGAACCACAAAAGCTTGGTCTTTTCGATAATGTGCAAGGAATTTACGCTTGCGGATTGACCTACAGCAAGGTCGATCTTTTCACCGTTTTCGGCATTGTAAAGCTCAAGCGAAATAAATGCCTCGTTACCGTGGTTACCGCCCGACCAAACGACCGAGCCGTTGGGGGTAATGGGACGGTGAACGTATTCAAAATCGGTGCTGCCGGGAGCGAAGGTGTGGGTTTTGCCGCTTTTGTCCTTAAGACTCCAGGTCCAAAGGTTAAAGCAGCCCCAAGGACGTTCCTCAAGCGTAACGGTAACGGTACCGAAATCGGTTTCGGAGCTTATACTGTATTTACTGTCGGAAACCTTTTTTACAACGGTGGGGCAGGAGGTTATTTCGTCAGGTGCGCCGACAATATCAACCGTGTTGTAATCGTCAAATCCCCAATAATCGCCTTTGTTCAATTCTTCATCGCCTTTCGAGGTTTCATCATCCTTCGATGTTTCGTCGGGTGTCGAGCCTTCTTCTGTCTTCGAGCCTTCTTCTGCGCCCTCATCCGAGCAGGACGCAAGACAAGCAAAGCACATCGAAAAAGCAAGGAGAGCTGTCAAAACTTTTTTCAACATAACGGTTTACCTTTCAACGTTTCATATTGTTCGATATTATACATCAGAAAAAAGCGTTTTTCAATAGCGATAAAGCGTATTGACAAAATATTTTGAATGTAATATAATATCTTGATATTATGTATGTAAATTCAGGAGGTCTAAATATGGACACAAACCTTCTTGCCGAACTTCTCTATCCCAATATAAAAACACTTCCGCAGGATATCGAAGCGCGTTACCCTGCGCGTAACCTTCCCGAAGGTGCAAAGGTAACCCGTCTTGCGCCCAGCCCCACCGGCTTTCTTCATATCGGTAACCTTTACGGCGCGCTTACCGATGAACGTCTTGCGCATACCTCGGGCGGCGTTTTCTATCTCAGAATCGAAGATACCGATGCAAAGCGTACCGTTCCCAACGGTATCCAAATAATTATCGAAACACTTGCAAAGCTCGGCGTTAATTTCGATGAAGGCGCAGTTATCGACGGCGACAAGGGCGATTACGGACCTTACCGTCAAAGCGACAGAGCCGAAATTTATCAAACCTTTGCAAAGCAGCTCATCCGAGAGGGAAAGGCATACCCCTGCTTCTGTACCGAGGAAGAGCTTTCGGCTATCCGTGAAAAGCAGGAAGCCGAAAAATTAAATCCCGGCTATTACGGTGAATTTGCCATCTGGCGCGATGCACCGATGGAAAAGATACAAGCAAAGCTTGACGAAGGCGTTCCCTTCGTGCTTCGCTTCCGCAGTGAAGGCAATCTTAACAACAAGCATAAATTCCGCGACGAGATTAAGGGCGAAATCGACGTTACCGAAAACGATATCGACCACGTAATCCTTAAAAGCGACGGAATCCCCACCTATCACTTCGCGCACGCTGTCGATGACCACCTTATGGGCACCACCCACGTCGTTCGTGACGAAAGCTGGCTTTCCACGCTTCCTTTCCACATTCAGCTTTTCAAAGCACTCGGCTTTAAAATGCCCAAATACTGCCACACCGCTCAGGCATTAAAGCTTGATAACGGCAACAAGCGCAAAATCTCCAAGCGCAAGGACCCCGAATTCGGTCTTGCCTTCTACCACGCGCAGGGCTATCCCGTTTCCGCAGTGCGTGAATATCTTTTAACGATGCTCAACTCCAATTTTGAGGAATGGCGTCTTGCTAATCCCGATACTCCTCTTGAAGAATTCAAATTCACCACCAAGAAGATGAGCGTTTCGGGCTTCCTTTTCGACCTTGACAAGCTCAACGATATTTCCAAAAACGTAATTTCCCGTATGACTGCCGATGAGGTTTACGATTACACCCTCACTTGGGCAAAGGAAAACGACCAAGAATTTGCCGCAATCCTTGAAGCGGACCGCGAATATGCAGTAGCTATCCTTTCTATCGGCAGAGGCGGCAAAAAGCCGCGTAAGGACTTGGCTCTTTGGAGCGAGGTTAAAAACTATATGTCCTTCTTCTACGATGAGCTTTTCGAATCGGTCGATGCTATTCCCGAAAGCTTCAATGCCGATGACGTAAAAGCGATATATAACGATTTTGCCGCAAGCTATGACGAAACGGTCGAGCAAAACGATTGGTTCGCAAATATCAAGGCGATTGCCGAAAAGAACGGCTTCTGCCCCGATATGAAGCAATACAAGGCAAATCCCGAAGCATTCAAGGGCTCGGTTGCCGACGTAAGTATGTTCCTCCGTATCGCCGTTACAGGCAGAATGAACTCGCCCGACCTTTACGAGGTAATGAAGATACTCGGCAAGGAAAAAGTCCTTTCCAGAGTATCCAAATAAGGAGAAAATTATGGAATCTACAAACTTTATAAATGAAATTATCGATGCCGATATAGCGGCAAATCCCGGTCTTAAGGTTCACACACGTTTTCCGCCGGAGCCCAACGGCTATCTCCATATCGGACACTGCAAGGCAATGGTTATCGACTTTTCCACCGCAGTGCGCTACGGCGGACTTTGCAACCTCCGTATGGACGATACCAACCCCGCAAAGGAGGACACCGAATTTGTCGATGCCATCAAGGAGGATATCCACTGGCTCGGCTTCGATTGGGACGACCGCTTCTTCTACGGCTCGGATTACTTTGAAGAAACCTATAAGCTTGCCGAACAGCTTATTTTAAACGGCGATGCTTACGTTTGCGAGCTTTCCGCCGAGGAATTTTCCTCCTACCGCGGAGATTTGCAAAAGCCCGCTGTTTCGCCCTACCGCGACAGACCTATCGATGAAAGCCTTGACCTTTTCCGCCGTATGAGAGCAGGCGAATTCCCCGAAGGAAAATATACTCTCCGCGCAAAGATCGACCTTGCAAGCGGTAACTTCAATATGCGCGACCCCGTGCTTTACCGTATCCGTTATATCGATCACCACCGTCAAGGCAACAAATGGTGCATCTTCCCGATGTACGATTTCGCGCACCCCATTCAGGATGCGCTTGAAGGCATCACCCACTCGCTTTGCTCGCTTGAATACGAAGACCACAGACCGCTTTACAATTGGGTTATCGAGCATTGCGACGTTCCCTCCACGCCCCGTCAGATCGAATTTGCGCGTCTTAACATCACCAACACCGTAATGAGCAAGCGCTTCCTCCGTTCGCTTGTTGAAAACAAGCTTGTCGACGGTTGGGACGATCCGAGAATGCCCACTCTTTGCGGACTTCGCAGACGCGGCTATACCGCCGAAGCTATACTCGATTTTATCGACCGTGTAGGCGTTGCAAAGAACAATTCGCTCGTTGATATTGCACTTTTAGAGCATTGCGTGCGTGAAGACCTCAACAAAAAGGCTCTCCGCCGTGTTGCCGTGTTCGATCCCGTTAAGGTTGTAGTTACCAACTATCCCGAGGATAAGGTTGAATATTTCGAGCTTCCCAACAACCCCAACGATGAAGAAGCAGGCACTCGCAAGCTTCCGTTCACCCGTGAGCTTTTCGTTGAAAGGGAAGACGTTTCGCTCGATCCTCCTCCCAAGTATTTCCGTATGAAGCTCGGAAACGAGGTTCGTCTTATGGGCGGTTATATCGTTCGTGTTGACGAAATCAAGGCAGATGAAAACGGCAACGTGACCGAGGTTCTCTGTACCGCAGACCTCGAAACCGGCAACGGTATGCCTGCCGACGGCAGAAAGATAAAGGGCACTATCCATTGGCTTTCGGCAACCGAATGCGCCGAAACCGACGTTGTCCGTTATGACCGTCTTTTCACCGAAGCGGATATGAACGCAGTTGAATCCGCGCGTTACGGCGAATATCTCAATCCCGAATCGAAGGTAGTATGCAAGGGCGTTAAGATCGAACGCGCGCTTCTTGAAGCCAAAGCCGGCGATAAATTCCAATTTGTCCGCAAGGGTTATTTCTGCGTCGATACCAAGAATACCTCGGTATTCAACAGCGTAGTAGAGCTTAAGGACAGCAAAAAATTCTAAAGAAAAAGGGTGTTGACCGTCGGTCAACACCCTTGAATTTTTATTGTTTTTCAATCATCGGCGGAACTTCCTCGATAAATATTTCGTCGGTGCCCACCGCATCGTCGCTTACAGAGAAATAACGCGTAACGCCGTGCTCGTCAACGAACGAAATACCGCGCATCGGGTAAACGTCTGCGAAGGCGGTTTCGGCAACGAATGCCTTTTCGGAATCGAATTCCTCAATAGTGTGAAGAACCTTTGCAATCTTGTATTTTCCGTCTTCCTTATCGGTATCGACGGGTTCGATGCTCAAGAATCTGAAATTCGTAACCTTGGATAAGGTCTTATAAGTAATCTTGGTATATTCTTCTTTTTTGTCCTCGTAGGAAATATAATTTTCGGTATTCTCCAAAAAATCAGCGCTTGCATAAGCGGCTTCGAATCCCGAATAGTCAAGCATCTGAACGTTTTCGATAACAACACCGTTTGCCGAATCTGCTTTTATTGCGTAATACTGCACTTTTCCGTCGGGGTCTTTAAAGGAAATACCGCGCACAACCGAACCGATTTCGGTCTTTACGTCAACAACCAACGGCTTGTCGGGTGAAAGAGTGCGTACCGAGAAAATGATTTCATCCTTAACAATCTGGACGCCTGCCTGCGCATTCTTAACGGTAAAAAACTTAAGGTCGGTGACGGTGTAATCGGTCTTGAACAAAACCTTATCGTATTCACCGCTTTCGTCATCGTAAAGATAATAGTAATCGGTAGCGGCAAGAAAATCCTCGGTAGGCGTTTCGGCGGTGAATTTGACTTTCTCGTCAAATTGCTGTTCATCCGACGAGCTTTCCAAAACGTCGCCTATTTTTTCAATGCTGTAGGTATTGTAGCCGCAAGCGGAAAGCAACGTTGCGGTCAATAAAGCCACTGTAAGTAAAAGTCCTGTCTTTTTCATAGTGAATCTCCTTCCGTAATACAAGACGAAAAAAAGGTTAAAATGTCACATTTATTGGAAAATATTGTAAGTGCCCATAATGTGACGCTTTAAGAAAATGTAATCGTAAACCGAAACCTCGTCTGTATTGCACAATCGCATAGCCAACGATTGACGCTTAAGCGGGGAAAAGGTGTTCAAGCAAGTGCGCTTTATAAGCAGATAATCGTGCTTGCTGACCTGCGTATCGCCGTTAACGTCGCCCAAAAGCACCAAATAAAGCCG
>JAZTXY010000034.1:0-11800 GCA_045636665.1 Eubacteriales bacterium | reverse complement strand
GGTCACGTTGTTAACTTCAACGACCCCCTTATCGACTGCAAAGCTTGTAAAATGCGTCACAGAGAAGACAAGATCATCGAGGACTGGTACGCAGAAAACGGCATTCAGATGACCGTTGAAGCGCTCACAAATGAACAAATGACTGAATATATCCGTGAAAATAACATTCCCTGCCCCGGCTGCGGAAAGAGCGATTTCACAGATATCCGTAAATTCAACATGATGTTCAAAACATTCCAGGGTGTTACAGAAGACTCCTCCACAGAGCTTTACATGCGTCCCGAAACCGCGCAGGGTATCTTTGTTAACTTCAAAAACATTCAAAGAACCACCCGTAAGAAGATTCCTTTCGGCGTTGGTCAGGTTGGTAAATCCTTCAGAAACGAGATCACTCCCGGTAACTTCACATTCCGTACCCGTGAATTTGAACAGATGGAGCTTGAATTCTTCTGCAAACCCGGTACCGACCTCGAATGGTTCGATTATTGGCGCACTCAGTGCCACAACTTCCTTCTCAATCTCGGCATGAAGAGCGAAAATCTCCGTCTGCGTGACCACGAACAGGAAGAACTTTCTCACTATTCAAAAGCAACTACCGACTTTGAATTCCTCTTCCCGTTCGGATGGGGCGAGCTTTGGGGCGTTGCGGACAGAACCGATTACGACCTTACTCAGCACCAAAACGTTTCGGGTAACGACCTTACCTATTTCGATCAGGAAAAGAACGAAAGATATATTCCTTACGTTGTCGAGCCCTCGCTCGGCGTTGAACGCTCGGTTCTCGCTTTCCTCGTTGACGCTTACGACGAAGAAAACATCGGCAAGGACGGAAACGAAGATATTCGTACAGTGCTTCGCTTCCACCCTGCACTCGCACCCTTTAAGGCGGCTGTTCTTCCCCTTTCGAAGAAGCTTGGCGAAAAGGCGCACGAGCTTGCAAACGAGCTTAACAAATTCTTCCCTTGCGATTACGATGAAGCAGGCTCGATCGGTAAGCGTTACCGCCGCGAGGACGAAATCGGTACTCCCTTCTGCATTACCTTCGATTTCGATTCCTTGGAGGATAACTGCGTAACCATCCGCGACCGCGACACTATGGAGCAGATCAGAATGCCCATCGCCGAGGTACGCGCTTACATCGAAGAAAAAATCAGATTCTAATTAAAAATATCGACAACAAAACGGCGGAAAAGCCGTTTTTGTTGTATTAAATCGGGTGTTTATATGCAAAACAAAAACGTACTCGAAACAATAAAAGAATCGCTTGAGTCCTGCTCGAAGGGACAAAGGAAGATTGGCGAATATTTGCTGTCGAATTATGCGACTGCGGCTTATATGACCGCGGCAAGATTGAGCGAAACCGTCGGCGTGAGCGAATCGACGATTGTCCGTTATGCGACCGAATTGGGCTTTGACGGATACCCCGAGCTTCAAGCGGCGCTTAAGTACGCGGCAAGAAGACGGCTTACCTCGGTTCAACGGCTTGAGCTTTTAAAGGACCGCGTCGGCGAGGATGCATTGGCGCAAAGCTTTGCTTCCGACGTTGAGAGCATCAAAAAGACCTTAAGCGGCATCGACAAGGTGCAATTTGACAAATTCGTCACCGCGCTTATGAACGCGAACCGAATTTATCTTGTCGGCGCGCGCTCGTCGGCTTCTCTTGCGATATTTATGAATTTTTATCTGAACGTGCTTTTCGATAACGTTCAGGTTGTGCATACCGTTATCGGAAGCGAGGCGTTTGACCAGCTTTTCCGTGTGAAAGAGGGCGACGTTGTGCTTGGCATAAGCTTCCCGAGATACTCGAAGCTTACCGTTGACGTGCTTGATTTTGCAAAGCGTGCAGGCGCTACCGTTTTGGGGCTTACCGACAGCAAGCGCTCGCCTATCGCAAGCACTTCGGATATAACTCTTTTTGCCGATAACGCAAGCGATACCTTTGTCGATTCGTTGACGGCACCCTTGGCGCTTATCAACGCGCTCATTCACGAAATAGGAAGGCGCGACCCCGAACGCACCGCTGCCCGATTGGGTATTTTGGAGCGTATTTGGGCGGAAAACGATGTTTATGATAACGTATGATTGTATTGTAGTCGGCGGCGGCCCCGCAGGGCTTTTTGCCGCATATAATGCCGCAATCGGCGGAAACAGCGTTTTGCTTTTGGAAAAAAACGACCGCTGCGGCAAAAAATTGGATATTACGGGCAAGGGCAGATGCAACGTCACAAACGCTTGTAATAACGAGGAATTTTTGAACAACGTTATTGCGAATCCGCGATTTTTGATGAGCGCACTTTCGCGTTTTAACACCGAGGATACCGTTGCCTTTTTCGAATCGTTGGGCGTTAAAACCAAGGTCGAACGCGGAAACCGCGTTTTCCCCGAAAGCGACAACGCGCACGATATTACGAAAGCGCTTATTGATGCCGCACAGACCGTCGGCGTTGAAATCAAGCGCAAAAGGGTAACCGCACTTCTTACCGATAACGGGGTTATCAAGGGCGTGCGTTGCGGAAGCGAAGAAATTTTTGCGAACAACGTAATTATCGCCTGCGGCGGTGCTTCTTACCCCAAAACCGGTTCCGACGGAAGCGGTCACCGACTCGCCGAAAGCGTTGGGCATAAAATTACCGAGATTCGTCCGTCGCTCGTGCCCTTGACGTCACCCGACAAGCTTTGCAGAGATTGTATGGGCTTGTCGCTTCGCAACGTTGGGCTGACCTTTTACGGAAACGGCAAAAAGCCGATTTATAAAGAGCAGGGCGAGATGATGTTTACACATTTCGGACTCACGGGCCCTGTTATCCTTTCCGCCTCGGCGCATTTGCAGGGGCAGTATCCGTGTTCCGTTTATATCGATTTAAAGCCTGCGCTTGATGAAAAAACGCTTGATAAACGGCTTCTCCGCGATTTTTCGGAGATTCCCAACAAGGAATTGAAAAACGCTTTTTCGGCGCTTATGCCGTCAAAATTGATCGAGCCGTTTATTGCCTTGACGGGAATCGCGCCCGAAACTCGCATAAATTGTCTTACCAAGGAGCAACGCGCGAAAATTTTGTCGCTTATGAAGGCGATACCCGTGCGTATAAACGGCACTCGCCCCATCGACGAGGCAATCGTTACGGGCGGCGGTGTTGACTGCAAGGAAATCGACCCGAAAACGATGCAATCGAAGCTTATTTCGGGCTTGTATTTCGCAGGCGAGGTAATGGACGTAGATGCATACACCGGCGGCTTTAATTTACAGATTGCATTTTCGACTGCATTTGTTGCAGGGACGTCGATTTGAAAGAGCAATTATATTTTGTGAGTTGATTATGAGTTTTTATGAGAGAGGAGCTTTTTGCAAAAAGCCCCTCTCTCATACTCTCTCCCCAAAAACTCTCAATATAAATTATTATTTAATGATCGCGATTTGTTGCGGTCGTTTTTATTTATTATACCATACCTATCGCACGAAAATCGTCCCATAATTTTCTACGATTTTTCTACGGAATGTTTATTTAACGCGTTTCGTATGCGGGGACAAACAAAAAAGAACGATTCGAAAATCGTCCTTTAAATAATTATTATATTGAAAAGCTTTTGAAAAGAGCGCGAGAAAGACTTTTTTCAAAAAGTTTTTCTCGCATACATTCTTCTTTTACTTATTCTTCAAAACAACGCTTGCCAGACGGTGGCGCTGCTTAATAAATCGGTCGAACACCAAAACGCGCGAAACGGCGGAAGCGAGTGAACGGAGGATTGCTTCCTTGTGGGATTCGGCGTCGGTTATCGATTTTTGGGGAAATTCATCGGGGAAGGCGATGCTTTTTACCTCGTATTCCACCTCGTCGCAGAAGATGTTATAGCCCTCGGCAATATCATATCCGCGCGACATAACCGAGATAGCATCCGAAATTTGCGAAAGCGCAAGAATACGCTTCCCGATGCAGATAACGATAAGCTTTGCAAGGTGTGTGCGGTCATACTTTTTCTTAACGGGGGGATGAAGCACGCCGTTTTTGACGTAGTTATTTATCATCGCCGCGGTGATAAGCGGTTCATCGTCGTTGCAGAAAATTTTAAGATTTTCGCAAACAAAGCTGATAACTTGGTCGATATAAAGCTCGAACGCGGGAAAATCCTCCCACCTCGGCAGCGTTAAGGTTTTGAATTCGTCGTTTCGCAGGTTCATAACTATGCTCCGTCAGAACTTTTGTTGCCCTAATTTTACCAAAAAAAGGTGAGCTTGTCAACGAAACCGACAAAAAAACCCGAAAAAACGCAAAAATAATCTTAAAAATCTATTGACATAGTTTTGAAAACCAGATATAATGTTTTGCGTAACGATGATTAATTTTTATTATCAGGAGAAATTTGATTATGATGAGAAACGCGATCGGACAAAATCCTCCCAAGCTTACTCCCGTATGCGACGTTAAGGACCTTGTTGCAAACGCAGTGCGTGAAGCGGGCGACACCGTTGCTTATAAATTCCGTGCTGTCGGCGAGGGCGTGCGCGAGGTTACATATAAGGAATTTCAGCAGGAAATTTTTTGGCTCGGCACTGCGATAAATTCGCTCGGCTTTGCTCAGGGACACATTGCCTGCGCAGGCGAAAACAGCTATAATTGGATACTCGTTTACCTTGCGGCGCTTCAAAGCGAGGGTGTTTTCTGCCCCATTGACAAGGAGCTTCCCGATTCCGACCTTGTAAACATTATCAACCACGGCGACGATGATATTATCTTCTGCGATAAAAAGCGCGAGGAAGCATTCAAGCGCATCCGTGACCAAATCCCCAACGTTAAATATTTCATCTGCTTCGACCGTGAAGAGGATGAAGGCGAATATCTTTCCTTTAACAAATTCCTTTTGAAGGGTAAAGAGCTTTTCGAAAACGGCGATAAGTCGTTCCTCGAAATGAAGCACGATGACCTTCAAAAGATGAAGATGCTCATCTACACCTCGGGCACAACCGGTCTTGCAAAGGGCGTTATGCTTTCCGAGCACAACATTCTTTCGCTCGTTCATTACGGCTTGGGCCTTGCGACCATCCGCGACGTTGGTCTTTCGGTGCTTCCTTATCACCATTCCTATGAAGCGGTTGCAGGTATTTTGGTTGCAATCCACCGCCACGCAACGCTTTGCATTAACGACAGCCTTAAGAGAATCGTTAAAAACCTTGCGCTTTATCAACCGCAATATATGTACGTTGTTCCTGCGCTTATGGAGGTTCTTTACCGCAGAATGCAAGCGAGCATCGAGGAAAAGGGCAAGACCAAAACCGTTCAGACAGGTATTAAGCTCACCCGCTTCCTTCGTCATATCGGTATCGATATCAGACGCAAGGTGTTTGCAGAGCTTCACCACGCGCTTGGCGGCAATCTTGAAAAAATCGTTTGCGGCGGTGCGCCTTTGCGTGCCGAAATCGCCGATTTCTTCGACAATATCGGTATTTTGGTAACCAACGGCTACGGCATTACCGAATGCTCGCCTCTCGTTTCGGTTAACACCGACTTTGTTAACGACCCCAAAACCGTCGGCTTCCCGATGGCTTGCGTTACCGTTCGCATTGACGACCCCAACGAGGACGGCGAAGGCGAAATCTGCGTTAAGGGCGATATTGTAATGCTCGGCTATTACAAGAACGAGGAAGCAACCAAGGAAGTATTCACCGAAGACGGCTATTTCCGTACCGGCGACTACGGTAAGTTGAACAAGAAGGGTCAAATTTTGATCACCGGCCGTAAAAAGAACATCATCATCCTCGGCAACGGTAAGAACATTTATCCCGAAGAGCTTGAGGATTATATCGGCGGTATCCCCTACGTTTTGGAAAACATCGTTTATGCCGACAGAAACGAAAACGGCGAAGAAGAAAATCTTGCGGTTCAGTGTGTTGTCGACCCCGAAATGCTTGAAAAAGAGGGCAAGGAAGCTCTTGAAGCAAAATTGAAGCGCGACGTTTTCAAGGCGCTCGAGGCTCTTCCCACCTACAAGCAGGTAACCAACGTTGTCATCCGCGAAACCCCGTTTGTAAAGACCACCACAAACAAAATCCGCCGTGCAAAAGACGGTTCTCCCATGTAATTAATCGTTAAATTACGCATTTTGTCACAAAATATGATAAATGCGCTTGGGAATAAAAAAGCAAACGCGAAAATAGCTTTTTCATAAAAGGTTTCCTTGAAAAAATCCACCCTTTTGGGGGTGGATTTTTTTGTCGCAAAGCTATATAAACGGGAAGGCTTTTTATCAACGCATAGCGATATAAAACAACCGCGGAAAAATAAAAGGAACGCAAAAGGCGGACAGATGTTTTTTATTCAAAACATTCAAAAAAGCGCACGTTTTATTGTGCAGAGTGCTTTGTTTTTGGGATTTTTTTGGGATAAAGTCGGGATAAAGTTGGGACGATTTTCGGTGCTTTGTGTGTTAAAATTATTACAGTAATAAAACACGGAAGGCAAAAGATATGAGAGGATTGCAATGGTACAAATCACACACGTTTTCGTTACTTCACGACAGACGTGTACGCAAGATTTACAGAACCGAAAACGGAATCGCCACTGTTGGGCTTTGGCAGATACTTTATGCCCTTGCGGCAGAGCTTAACGACGGCGGCAGAGTTTATATTAATGAAAAAACGCCCTACACATCCACCGATTTCGAGGATGAATTCAATATGCCGACCGATATGGTTGAAAAATCGTTGGCGATTCTTGAGAAGGTCGGCATTATTTCGGTCGACGGCGAGGGCTTTATCGAAATACTCGATTGGTTCGAGGAGCAGGATCAGGAAAAGCGCGACAGAGAGCGTGAAAGAAAACGTGAATACCGCGCGAAAAAGGTTGCGTCCGAAGCGGTTTCGGCATATACGCAAAATTTGTCCCAAACTTGTCCCACCACAGAAGTAGAAGTAGAAAAAGAAAGAGAAAGAGAAAAAGAAAAAGAAAAAGAAGTAGAAGTAGAGTCAGAAAAGCACGCGTCTGCGCGCGAGATAGAAAAAGCCGAGAGCGAAGAAAAGCTATTGACCGACTTTTTTAACAACAACACTACTTTTACAAAAATTAATTCTTTATCATTTAATCAACAAGCATCGCTTGTTAGCGCAATTAAGCAATACGGCGCTGACCGTTTAAGGGAATGCTTCCTTCGGGCAGAGAAGTCCGACCACTTAACGGGCAGGAAAAAGAACGGCTTTAAGGCGGATTTCGATTGGATAATCGGGCATATCGAAAAGATACTGTCGGGCGCGTACGATGATTTTAAAAAAGCGCAGCCGAGCATCAACAGCCGTTCCGAATTTTTCGAATCGTCGATTGATGACGAATTGACAGCAACTACGTTATCACGCGGATTTGATGATTTGCTCGAAAACAGCGGATAAAAAAAGAAGACCGTAAATAAATACAGTCTTCAAAATATGCTTTATCGGTTAGCACACGCGCTCATAAACCTTTCCGCACGGATTTCCGCCCGAAATGCCTGCGTTTTTCACGAAAGCGTTAGCGCCAAATCCCATAAACATCCTATATTTTTCGGGGACCCCGTTCGGGGGAAGGCTATTCTCGCCGTCACGCACAGTGATTTAACGCAACCGTAGGACATAAACGGAACGGATGAAAAAAGGCTTCCCCTCGGGGGGAAGCTGTCAGTGCGGTAAAATAGCACTGACTGATGAGGGGAAATTCCTTTTGCATTCATATATTTGTAGTAAAGAACCCCTCATCCGTCAAAATCAAAGATTTTGCCACCTTCCCCCTCGGGGGAAGGCTATTCAGACCGTTGCCGTAACAAATAAAAAAGGCTTCCCTTTGAAAAATATTCCTTGGAGCGTCGCGCGCGTTAGCGATAAATCCCATGAAAATTCCATATTTTTCGGGGACATGCGCCTTTTGCCCCAAAAACATAAATGTTTTCGGGGACCCCGTGGATTTTTATACCTTAGATGTTCGCGAGCGGTGAGCGAGGCGCGAGAATGGGTCCCCTGAAAATCGTAGATTTTTAGGGATTAAGCAACGAACATCACAAAAGACGGGGAAAATTCGAAGAATTTTTCACGAAAGCGAAGCGACATCTATCACCACATATTCCGCATATTTTTCGGTTTTTATGGGGTATTTCCAGCCGGCAAAGCCCGAGGTTACGATAAATTGCGTGTCTTCATCGTAATAACCGTGACCGTATACCTCGTCATTCATATTGAACAGCTCCTGCACAAGCCCGATAGGCCAAATTTGTCCGCCGTGGGTGTGTCCCGAAATGACAAGGTCGGTTTTCGACGCCGCTATATTATCGTAATCGCGCGGTTGGTGGTCGAGTGTGAGGATAAATCTGTCTGCGTCTGCGTTTTCAAGCAGCTTGTCGACGTGCATTCTGTTTCTTTGGCTGAGGTCGTTGCGTCCGACAAGCAGAAAATCATCGTTGATTTCGACCGCTTCGTCGGCAAGTATTCTGATATTGCTGTTTTTTATCGTCGAGGTGAGCAGGCTTTCCGAAAATTCGCTTTCAAACCCTGCGAAGCTAAAGGGCTTGTCGTGGTTGCCGTGCACGTAAAAGGTGCCGAATTCGCTTTTGATTGCGCCGAATTGCGAGAAAACGTATTTCATCTGATTCACAGTCGTGTTGTTATCGACAATGTCGCCGCAAAGCACGACCATATCGGGCGATAACGATTCGATTTCCTTGCAAATGCGCGTTAATTCGGCATCATCGACCGAAACGCCGTAATGCACGTCGGCAACGAGGATAACGCGATAGCCCTCGGCGCGGATTGATTTTTCGGTGGTTATTTTATATTCGGTCGCAACGACGTTGTGAAGATTGATATAGCCGTAGACCGTGAATACAAGCGTTATCGCCAGCGTCAAAGCGCCGCTTTTGTAAAGGATTTGCCAGATTTTTGCCTTTTCCGCTTTGCCGCCCTTGATTTTTTTGAGGATGAAATTGATAAGCCTCGCAAGAAGCGAAAAGACCATAACGTGAAGCAGGAAAACCGCGGGGAAGCCGAAAATATCGGTTGCCGTCAAGCCGATTGCGACGCCCAAGGCAGCCGAAATACCGTAAAGAATTTGCTTTTTAAGGTTAGGGAAGAAGAAATTTAATGCGCGCTTGATGAAGAAAAAGAAATAGACCGCCATCGGGACCGAAATGAAGACACCGATTGTGCGAAGCGTTCCCCACATACAAATAACCTCCGAAATTTTATATCACGGTTTGGATTATACCCGAAAAAACCTGACGATGCAACCGAAAAGAATAAAAATTACGGTTAAATTTACACATTGTTTATAATTTTTTGGAAATAACTATTTACTTTAGTAAATAAAATATGTATAATTACTGTGAATACCGATGCCAAGGCGTCTGCCGCGGCGAAATAACTATATATTTTGTTGAAAATCAGAGTATAGAACTTATCAGTCGGACAGAATCGCGTTGCCTCGGGATAAAATATATTTTTAGGAGGCAAATATGAACCTGTTTTTAGCTATTGGTTTAATAGCCGGTGCTGCCGTCCTGTTCTTTATCGTAGGATTTATGGTTCGCAAAACGATCGCCGAAAAGAAGATCGGAAGCGCGGAAATAGAATCCAAACGCATAATTGAGGATGCAAAAAAAGCTGCTGAAACAGCAAAAAAGGAAAAGCTTGTAGAAGCTAAGGAAGAAGCGCTTCGCATCAAGAACGAAGCCGAGCGCGAATTGAAAGAGAGAAGAAACGACCTTCAGCGCATGGAAAGACGTGCGATGCAGAAGGAAGAAAATCTCGACAAAAAGTATGAAAACCTCGAAAAGAAGGAAGAGGTTTTGAACTCCAAGATTCGTGAAAACGAGGAGCTTACCGCAAAAGCGGAGGCAATCGTTGCCGAGCAGGAGGAAATGCTTCAAAAGATTTCGGGTATGACATCCGAAGAAGCACGCGCCGTTCTTATGGACCGCGTTGAAAGCGAAGCAAGACACGAAATGGCTATGAAGCTTCTCGCCGTCGAGCAGGAATGCAAGGACAAGGCAGAGGAAGAAGCCAAGAACATTATCGCACTCGCAATCCAGCGTTGTGCCGCCGACAGCGTTGCCGAAGCTACCGTTTCGGTAGTTGACCTTCCCAACGATGAAATGAAGGGCAGAATTATCGGCCGTGAGGGTAGAAATATCCGCGCGATCGAAACGCTCACCGGTGTTGACCTTATTATCGACGATACTCCCGAGGCGATCGCTATCTCGACCTTCGATCCCGTTCGCCGCGAGGTTGCAAGAATGACTCTTGAAAAGCACATCTCCGACGGCAGAATCCATCCCTCGCGCATTGAGGAAACCGTTGAAAAGAGCCGTAAAGAGGTTGAAGCCGTTATTAAGAAGGAGGGCGAACAAGCCACCTACGAAACCGGCGTTCACAGCATCAATCCCGAGCTTATCAAGCTGCTCGGCAGACTTAAATACCGTACAAGCTACGGTCAAAACGTGCTTAAGCACTCGATCGAGGTTTCTCATATTGCAGGCATGATCGCATCCGAGCTCGGCGTTGACGTTGCTCAGGCGAAGCGCGCAGGTCTGCTTCACGATATCGGTAAGGCGATGACCCACGAAATCGACGGCTCGCACGTTCAAATCGGCGTTGACCTTGCGCGTAAGTACAAGGAAAGCCGCGAAATCGTTCACGCTATCGAAGCTCACCACGGCGACGTTGAACCCAACACCTTGGTTGCAATGATCGTTCAGGCGGCGGATGCCGTTTCGGCTGCCCGTCCCGGCGCAAGACGTGAAAATCTTGAAACCTACATCAAGCGTCTTCAGAAGCTCGAGGAAATCGCAACCTCCTTTACGGGCGTTGAAAAATCCTTTGCTATTCAAGCGGGCAGAGAAGTGCGCATAATGGTCAAGCCCGACGAGGTAAACGACGACGAAATGGTGTTTATCGCAAGGGATATTGCTCGCAAGATCGAAGAAGAGCTTGAATATCCCGGACAGATTAAGATTAACGTTATACGCGAAATGCGTCAGGTGGACTACGCTAAGTAAAGCCCCAAAAAACGCTTCGCATTTTTCGGGGTCCCCGATTGCGCTGGCGCGCTCGGGAAAAATTCTTCGAATTTAACCCGTTTTTTGTGATGTTCGTTGCTTAATCCCTAAAAATCTACGATTTTCAGGGGACCCATTCTCGCGCCTCGCTCACCGCTCGCGAACATCTAAGGTATAAAAATCCACGCGCATGTCGCGGATTTTTATGGGATTTTTATTGTAAAACCGTCCATAACGGCGCATACCGCTTACGCTTTGAACAAACAGAACCGCTCGCAGTAGGTGACTACAGCTTCGGGTTCTGTTTGTCCAATCTGCATCCGTTCTGAACGGTTTTAGATAACCGAGAGAGAAAAAAGCGGAAAATATTAAAAAACTGTTAGGAAAAGGTGCAAAATATGCTCAGAATCCTTGCCGTTGGCGACGTTTTCGGAACGCCGGGGCTGAATTTTGTGAGAAAGAATCTTCGCAGGATTAAAAATCTCGAACAAGCCGATCTTGTTATCGTCAATGCCGAAAACGTGCACGACGGAAGCGGTCTTGACCGAAACGATGCGAACGACCTTTTCAACAGCGGTGCCGACGTGCTTACGGGCGGCAACCATTCATTCCGCAGATATGCGGCGTTCGAGCTGTTCGAGGACGAGGAAACGGTGCTTCGGCCGCTCAACTTCCCCCCCAATTCGCCGGGTAACGGCTATTGCATCGTGCCGATTAAAAACGGACTTCGCGCATTGATAATTTCGGTCTGCGGACAGGTTTTTATGGACCCTGTGGATTCACCCTTTTATGCCGT
>JAZTXY010000033.1:0-6890 GCA_045636665.1 Eubacteriales bacterium | reverse complement strand
GAGCGATTCCGCTTGGACCGAATTGTATCGCGGTACCGCCGTTCAGGTAACGATTGACCTCGGTGAGGTTATGGCTGTTACGGGCGCGACTCTCGGCGAGCTTCAATACAGCGCTGCAGGTATTTGGTGCTCAAGATATTTGGAAATCTACGTTTCCGAAAACGGAACCGATTTCGGATTGGCAGGCAAGACCGAAAACAACAATTTTGTCACTCAAACACAGAAAAAACGCATTGAGTTCAAGGTAACTCTCGATAAAGCCTATAAAGCCCGTTACGTCCGCGCGGTATTTTCGAGCGACGTGTTCACCTATGTCGATGAGCTTTCGATATTCGGCGGCAAAGACGTTTCGGGTGCGGCTTCTGCCGAAAAAACCGTATTCCCCGAAAAGGAGATTGCGGGTGATATCGACGGTATCAACAGCGTATGTCTTATGTATACCGCGACAAATTACACTACCGAAACCATCAAGCCCTATTTCGCGTATATTGATAAGAACGGCAAGGCGGTCGACACCATGTTCGATTCGATGCTCTTCCTCGGTATGCCTGTAACCTCGTCTGCAGACGGTTATATGCGTCAGGAGGATATGAAGAGCTTCGTATCGGTCGCTATGGGCGCAAACAACAATATTGGCGCTCTTAATACCGTAGTCGGTCAATTAAAGAGCGAATTGGGACTTGGCGACGACTTTAAATATCCGATATTCTTCTCTGTACCGACTATCGGTGTTTATTCCGGCTCGTTCGGTGAAATCAACGGCGAAAAGGTCTTCTCCAACTCGCTTGATTCCCGTACCAAGATAGTTAAATGGTATATCGATTACGTTGAAGAACAGTTTAAGGCAAGTAATTTTGAAAACCTTACCTTAAAGGGCTATTATTGGTTCTCTGAAAGCATCGATTACGCAGAGACCAGCTATGAACCCCAGCTCGTTGCGAACTTTAACAGCTATTCGCACGAAAAGGGTTATAAAACAATGTGGATTCCGTTCTACAGCGCGGCAGGTATCGACGTAGCTAAGGACCTTGGCTTTGACTCGGTAACCATGCAAGCGGGACACGCGTTTAACGGCGGTGAAGAGGTTGGTACCGCTAACGCAGAAGCGTGTAAGGATGCGGCAATCACCGCTAAAAAGTTTGGTCTTAACGGTCTTGAATTCGAGGTTGACTGTAACGTTAAGGACTATACAAAGCGTTTTGAAAAGTACGTAAGCGCGGCATACGGTGCAGGCCTTATGGAAAAGGGTATGATCACGATGTATCAGGTTGGCGATCACCTTTTCCAATCAAGCAAGGGCAACTTCAGCCGAAGCGTTTACGATCTTACCTATAGTTTCATATCCGGTAATTATAAAGAAAGCGCACCCGTTATTGAGGGCGATATTACCATCACGGTAAAAGCAGGCGATTACGAAAGAGGCAAATTCGTTGTTAAGGACGATGATACCTCGCTTGCAAATCTTGAGGTAATCAACCTTCAAAAGATCGAAGGCCTTTATATCGAGGCATTCGGCAACGGCAGATTCAACGTTGAAGCGTCGAGCGCAAAGCCCGGCACCTATGAAACCACTCTTGCGGTTACCGACGGTACGAACGTTTCGAATACCATTAAGGTTACCATCGTAGTATTGGATGCCGACGGTGAGGTTGTTGATGAATCCAACGCACAAAACGAATCGTCGGATGCAAACGGCGATGACGCTGAGGGTAGCGACGGAATGCTTCTCGTTATTCTTATTTCCGTTGGTGTAGTCGTTGTTATCGCGGCTGTAATCGCATTTATTAAAATTCGTTCCTCAAAGAAGAAATAGGTTGAACAGTCCCCCAAATGACCGTGTTTAGGTCACATTAATTTAGTTCTTCAATAAAAAACATAAAAAATACTTTTAAAAGGAGTGCAACAGTTTATTATGAAGAAAATTCTCGCAATTGTTCTCGTTTGCTTTATGGCATTGGCAGCAGTAGCCTGCAGCGAAGAAGTAGCAGATGAAAGCAGCAACGTATTCCAAACCTCCTCTCAAGCAGATGCTTCCAAAGAGGAATCCGAAACCGAATCTTCCGTAGCAGGTACTTCCGAAGATGAATCTTCCGCAGCTACCTCCACCGAAGACTCCACCGAAGCTTCTACCGAAGACTCTACCGAATCTACCGATTCTTCCGTTGAAGGCGGCGACGAATCCACCTCTGAACCCGGAGCAGTTGTTTACACCAACAAGTTCGTTTCGTGGACTAACGCGTACACCGCTACAGACAGAACCAAACTTAGAGCTGAAGACGCTGGTTCGCTTAAGCTCTCCAAGATCAACGAAGAAGTTGGCGAAGGCGATACCGGTATCTTCACCTCCTTGTTCGGCAAGAACATCAGCGTTGACGGTCAGGATTATGCTGACTATGCAGTTGTAGTTGCTGAATACGATCACAGCATGTTCTCCTACAAGCTCAAGAATTTCTATGCAGTAGGCGAAGCTCCCGATGACGTTGACATCCCCGAAGATGGTTACGTTCTCGCTATCTGGAAGGAAAACACCGATAAGATCAACGCACTCAAGTCTCTTGATGCTAAGACCTATCCTCTCTTCCCCCACGGTGTTACCATCAACGACGGCCTCGACGCTAAGATCGACGCTGCAAAGACCGCTCCTACCCTCGACGGTAAGGTTAGTTCCAAGGAATACGGCGACGTTGTTTGGGAAATCAAGCCCGACAATGAACTCGTTTCCTACGTTCAGTTCGAAGTAAACAACTACTACGCAACTGCAGAAGTTTACATGACCTACGACGCAGATTACTTCTATCTCGGCGTTATCGTTGACTCTCCCTACCACTACAACATCCTTACTCCCGACAGCTGTGGCGGTATGTATGACTATGAATGCATCCAGGTTAACTTCGGTGCAAACGCATCGGACAGCGATTACATCCTTGAAAACTGGGATCACCAGATCAACAAGATCGCTGCAGAAGAAAACCAACTTAACCAGTACGGCTTCGGCGTTAACGATAAGGGCGAGACCCTTTACTGCACTTGGATGCCCAGCGCAGGTACTCTTGTTGACACCTGCATGGTAGTTCGTGATGCTGAAAACGCAAAGACTATCTATGAAGCAGCAATTCCGTGGAGCATTCTCGGCTCTGCTGATGAACCTTTCGCACCCGAAAAGGGCGACGAATTCCAGGTATCCATCTCCGTTAACTGCGGTAGCGAAGACGCTAAGTTCAAGAACATCACTCTCCGTGACGGCGGCGGTATCATCGGTATCAACGACTGGACCAAGATCCCCACTATCACTCTCGACTAATTAATTTAAGCTTTTAAACGAGGTATAAATCGTAATGAAAATAGGCGTAAGTCTTTATAGCTTCCACGGTTACGCCGAGGAAGGTTCCCTTGGAATTAAGGGTTGTATCGACAAAGTTAAAGAATTTGGCGGCGAAGGCGTTGATTTCGTTGAAACCCCCAAATACAATGACGATCTTGAAGCATACAAGGCGTATGCGAAGGACATCGGCGATTACTGCAAGAGCGTTGGCATTGAAGCTTGCTGCTTCTGTGTTGGCTCGGACTTCCTTAACCGCGATACCGATGCTGAAATAGCACGTGTTAAAGGTCTTGTTGACGTTGCGGAAGCATACGGCTGCAAAACCCTCCGTCACGATGCTACTCCCGGTTATCACATAGCAGGCACAAGATGGAGAAGCTTCGATTACGTTCTTCCCATCCTTGCAAGAGCATACCGTGAGGTTACGGAATATGCGGAATCCAAAGGCATTAAGACCTGTATCGAAAATCACGGCTTCTTTGCTCAGGATCCCGACCGTGTTGAAAGACTTATCAACGCTGTTGACCACCCCAACTTCGGCGCATTGGTCGATATCGGCAACTTTGCTTGTGCAGATGCTGATCACAACTATGCAGTAGGTGTTCTTTCCCGTTATGCTGTCCACGCTCACGCGAAGGACTTCCACAAGAAGAGCGGTTCGCTCGATGCACCCGGCGAGGGCTGGTTCCAGTCTCGCGGCGGCAACTATCTCCGCGGCTCGATTATCGGTCACGGCGACGTTCCCGTTCGTCAGTGCATCCAAACCTTGAAGCGCAACGGATATGACGGATTCCTTTGCATTGAATTTGAAGGCATGGAAGATGCACTCAAGGGCATTAGAATCGGTTGCGATAACCTCAAACGTTTTATTAATCAGTAAAACAACAACTTATATGGGGCGCTTGATTAAGCGCCCCATATGTGATTGAAATAGGTAGAGCTGCATATTATGAAAAAAGAAGAAAAGCGCATCATCCCGCCCGAGGAAAAACGAAACACGGCGGCGGATAAAAAGAAGATCAAAAAAATCGTCATAATCGTTCTTAGCTTGTTTGTTGCGTTGGTTGCAATTTATGGCGTGCTTTCTGCGGTTACCTATTTGCTTGAGCCCGAATATTCGGATGTTTCTTATGAAGATTACCGTTTCTTCGAAGCGGATTACAACAAAAATATTCTCGAGGAAAAGCTTTATCTTGCCCTGAACAGAAATATATATTTCGAAAGAATGGGCAGTGAAAACGTATTGACTCAGGAAAATGCTATCGGCATTTCTCTTGCGGCAGATTTGTTTTACAACTATTTCGACTGTCTTATAAAAGGCGATTATCAAAACTATTCGTCATTTTTTACTCAAGAGTGCCTCGCTTCAAGTAATTTCACACTGCCCGAGCGTTTTACGATGCAGGGTATATACGACGTGCATATCAATTTGTACCGTTCCGACGTTGCCGATGAAGAAAGCAACGCCGTGCGTGAAATTTACGAGGTAAGCTACCGTATCTTTGAAAATAACGGGACGTTCAGAAACGACATCCTTCCGGATGAAACGCGTACGCTCGTCTTTGAAATAAACATAACCGACGGTGTTGCGAAAATCAACGCCATCGGACACCGCGCAAACGGTTGACCGTTTGATATTTAACTTTACGAAAGAAGCGTTTATATGAATTATACAGATTATTCGCGCGATATCGAAGCGTTTGAACGCCGTATTAAGGAATTGAAAAGCAAGGCGGACAAAGCGTTGGGCGACCTTAAGAGCGAGGTGCGCTCGATACGCGACCGCGACCCTGCCGCAAGAAGCGATGCCGAGGTTTTGCTGCTTTATCCCGGGCTTCACGCAGTTATTGCGCACAGAATAGCGCATAAGCTATATAAAAACGGCAAGTTTTTTGCCGCGCGTGCTGTGAGCCAGTGGGCAAGAAATATCACGGGTATCGAAATCCACCCTGCCGCAACTATCGGAAAAGGTCTTTTTATCGACCACGGATGCGCCGTTGTAATCGGTGAAACGACCGTTATCGGTAACAACTGCACAATCTATCAAGGCGCCACCTTGGGCGGTACGGGCAAGCACGTCGGTAAACGTCACCCTACGATCGGCAATAACGTAATGATTGGGGCAGGCGCAAAGGTTTTGGGCCCCATAACTATCGGCGATAATTCCAAAATCGCGGCAGGTGCTGTCGTGCTTAAGGATATCCCCGAAAACTCAACCGCAGTAGGTGTGCCTGCTCGCATTGTTCGCGGCAAGCACGTCGATAAAGAGCAAACGCTCGACCAATTAAACATTCCCGACCCTGTAGCTCAGGAATTGACTCTTTTGCGCTCGCGCATCGAGGAATTGGAAAAGCGGCTCAACGAAAAAGAGTGATTTGATATCGGGGGACTTGTTCAGTCCCCTCATCTTTTTGCAAAAAATAATAACATTTTCAAATTTACTCTTGACAACCGTGTTTGTTTATGGTATTATATAACGCGTTGAATATGCGCCGCTAGCTCAGCTGGATAGAGTAACTGGCTACGAACCAGTAGGTCAGGGGTTCGAATCCCTTGCGGCGTGCCAAAAAAAGGAACGGTTTTCCGTTCCTTTTTTTGTTGTTAAGGTAAAGAAAGGGAATGGGATTCGAAGGGCGCGTGTTGAATGACGTGCCGGTGGCACGTCAGACCGCGCCACCGCTCCGCCCCGGGGTCCCTAAAAATGAAGAAAGTGAATTTTTGGGGTGGACGAAGGCGGGCGAATCCCTTGCGGCGTGCCAAAAAAAGGAACGGCTTTCCGTTCCTTTTTTTGTTGTTGAAGTAGGATGGGACTTATGGATTTCTTTTTAAGGTGACGGCATATATATATAGAAAGTGTTTTATATTTGCATTGTGAATAAAATGAGAAGTTTTTATATTATGGAATTGTAAAAAAAACGACAAATCAATTGACAAAATGCAAAATGTGTGTTAAATTAAATTATGTATTATTTTATACAAAAAATATTTGAAAGGAAACATCAAAATGAAGAAATTCCTCTCCATCCTTCTCTCCGCTCTTCTCGTATCGGCAATTTTTGCTATTCCTGTAAGCGCAGTAGAAATCCACTGGGCTGAAGGCGAGTATGAAATCGATTCCGAGAGCAAAGACATGAAGGTGTCCAACGCTTACGGCTACGTATTCGATATCGCAGGCGTAAACGTAGCACCTAACGAAACCAACACGATCTACACAAGTGACGAAACTTGGAAGACCACCAACGGTTGGGCTGTAAGCGTAGTTCTCGAAAATGTCGAGGGCGATGTTTACGAAGTAGTTACAGTTTACAATGCTCCTCAGAGCACTGGCGACTGGAAATCCGCAGTTGAACCCTTGACTGAAGCTCAAATCGTTATGATGGCTCACTCTGCAGGTTCCAGACCTAATGCTGCCGGCGACTACACTGAAGACGCTGCTGTTGAATATGCTAACTGGCAGGATAAAGTAGCAGCTTTGGCACTTAAGGCAGGCGACAAGATTACCTTCGCCGGTCTCGACCTCGAAGCAGGCACCGCTACCGACGCTACCGCTACCGTGCAAGATGCTCCT
>JAZTXY010000032.1:0-1574 GCA_045636665.1 Eubacteriales bacterium | reverse complement strand
TCAGCAGGCGGTTATAAAAAAGAAGAACCATGCACTTGTCGGCAAGACGGTACGTGTACTGTCCGAAGGCTATGATAAGGTTTCGGAATGCTTTTTCGGCCGTTCGGTTATGGATGCGCCCGACGTTGACGGCAAGATTTATTTTCATTCGTCATATAATGTTAAGGACGGTAGCTTCGTTGACGTTAAGATACTTGAGGTTATCGACTATGACCTTCTCGGTCAGACAGTAAAAGAGAATTAAAACGAAAGAAGGGCTTGGGTTTTGAAGCTTAATTTACCTAACAGACTGACACTTTTGCGTATATTGCTTATACCGTTTTTTATAGTTTTCATCATCTATCCCGTCTTTGGCGAGGAGCATTTGAACACCTCAAGAATTGTTGCAACGTCAATATTTATCATTGCGGCGATAACCGATTTTCTTGACGGTCAGATTGCGAGAAAAAACGGGCTCATCACTACCTTTGGCAAGTTTATGGACCCTCTCGCAGATAAATTTATGATATTCGGCGCATACGTTTCGATTTGCTTTTCGGACTATGTGCTCGGCTTTGCAAACGACGGCGTTTTGCCCGACGGTCTTTTAAGAAACGTGATTTTTTGGGCAACGATGATAGTAATTTTCAGGGAGCTTTCAATAACCTCTATGCGCCTTGTGCTTTCGAATAATTCGGGCATCGTCGTTGCCGCAAATAAGCTTGGCAAAATCAAGACGGTAACGCAGTTTTTGTCTGTAATCGTCATACTTTTGGAGCCGATTGCGCTCGACCTTCACGGTATACCGTCACTTGTTATGGTCCTGACTATGACCTTCTTTACGGTTTGGTCGGGCTCGACCTATCTTATCCAGAATTGGAAAAATATCAATCCCAACAAATAAAAACAGAGGAAACTATGAAGCTTTATAATTCGCTTACAAGACAAAAAGATGAATTCACCGCCCAAAACAATACCGTAAGGATGTATACCTGCGGTCCCACGGTTTATCACTTTGCCCATATCGGCAATTTGAGAAGCTATATTATGGAGGATATACTTGAAAAATATCTTCGCTATGTGGGTTATGATGTTTTGCGTGTTATGAATATAACCGACGTCGGCCATTTGACAGGCGATTCGGATGACGGCGAGGACAAAATGCTAAACGGTGCGAAGCGTGAGCATAAAACCGTCCGTCAGATAGCCGAATTTTATACAGACGCCTTCTTTTCGGATTGCGAAAAGCTCAATATACGTAAGCCCGACGTTGTTGCCCCCGCCACCTCGTGTATTGACGAATTTATCGAGATGATTCAAAAGCTGCTCGATAAAGGCTATGCATACGAAAGCGGCGGAAACGTCTATTTCGATACTTCCAAAACACAGGAATACTACGTTTTCAATAAGCACGATGCCGAGGACCTTGAGGTTGGCGTCCGTGACGGCGTTGATGCCGACGATAATAAGCGTAACAAAACCGACTTTGCGCTTTGGTTCACTAAATCCAAGTTCGATTCTCAGGAGCTGAAGTGGGATAGCCCTTGGGGTGTGGGTTACCCCGGCTGGCATATCGAATGCTCGGCGATAAGCAT
>JAZTXY010000031.1:0-4657 GCA_045636665.1 Eubacteriales bacterium | reverse complement strand
GTTCTTGTGTCGGGAACGACCAAATTTCGGTTGTCCTTCCATTGCGCCATCAATTCGACGTCGCCTGTGGTTCCTTTGGGGATACGCCATCTTTGGATTCCGACGGAATCGGTATAGGCTTCAACTCTGCCCTCCGAATCTCTCCAGCCGCCAAAGGTCAAGCCGTCTTCAACGGGTATGGGAAGGTCGACTTGGTCTTTTACGGTATAAGTAACGTTGTCGTATTTCCAAGTGCCGCCAAAATAGATGGTATAGGTTTCAAGCTCAACCACCGCATAAAGCTCGATGTTTTCGGTGTTGTTTGCAGGAATGCTGTTTACACGCTTGCCGTATCCGTCCTGCCAGTATTTAAAATTATATCCGTCAATTTCGGGAATAAGGAGGTCTTCGATTTCCGCGCCGACCTTATACCATATTGTTTGCTTTGTATTGTTTTCGTCGCAGAAGTATGTAATTTTAAAGAGCTTGCTCGAAACGTCTTCGATAGGAATTTCATGAGTTGCCTTTTCGTCGAGATAGCACTTTTTGCAGCTTTCACACTGCCAATAAGCGCAGTTGCCGGGGTTGTTGGCGTCTACAAACGGTTTTTCGGGGAAATATTTCAAGGTATGTCCCGTTGCTTCCTTCAAAACGGCTTGGCAAACGGTACATATTTGATCCTCGGTGCAGGTAGCGTCAACACCTGCAATATGACCCTGTGCACTCTTAATAACTTCCTTGCATACGGTGCAGATTTGGTCTTCGGTACAGGTAGGGTCATTGGGAGTGTGGTTAAGCTTGCCGATTTCTTTTTGTGCAGTAATAACCGCGTTACATTCCGAGCAGTGCTTGCCTTCGGTAAGACCGGTTGCCGAGCAGGTCGGCTCGACAGCCTTGTCGATGACCTCGGTATGTCCCGTTTCGGGAATAACGGTGCTCGAGATAGCGATTTCGTTTGTTGCATCGGCATCCGAAAACAGCTTATCACAGTTTTTGCAATCGTAATATGCAATATTACCGTCTTCGGTACAGGTCGCTTCCTTTGCGGCAACAAGCTCAAGCGCGTGATTGCAGGAGCTCGAAACCATAGGAATAGTATAGGTCTTCATAACGTGGCGTTTGACAAGTATATAGTCGAACTTGTCGATTTTGCCGCTTTGGTTTATATCACCGCGAAGAAGCTGTTCTTCATTAAACGTAATGGTTTTCATGCAATAACGCTTAATGACAATATAGTCGAATTTGTCGACCTCGCCGTTATCGTTAAGGTCGCCGTGGTAATAAACCAAGTTGTCGTCAGTCGCCTGTGCAACCGTTGCCGCCGCAGGGAGAATGCACATCGAAACGATTAAAACAACCGACAAAATTGCAGAGAAAAGGCTAAAGCGTTTCATTTTGTTTCTCTCTTTCCTTCTTTTTTGGGGGATGCGTTCAAATTGTTACTATAATAATATCATTCTATCACTTTGACATTCAAATGTCAACTAGAAAGGACTTCCGATTCGGAAGTCCTTTTTTTAGTTATTTTACAAGCGTCAAAGCTTTTGCGGCGGCGCCGAAAACGGGGGCGCGGTCGCTTTTTATAAGAACGGCGCGGTCGGTTACTGCGTTTTGCAGGAACGAAAGGGATATGCCGTTATTAAGTATTCCGCCTGCAAGCGCCACAGAGAAATCGCCCTCAAAATAATCGCCTGCGCGGTTAATGAGCGTTGCGATATAGCGCATATTTTCGCAGATTATCGCCAATGCGTTCGGGTCTTCCTTTTCGGCGGCTTCAAAAACGGTCGGCGCAAACGAAGCAAGCTCGTCCTTGCTCATTTTAAGCAGGTTATCAAGCGCACGAACAAAATCATCGCCGAGCTTTTTGTGAAGCAATTCCTCAAGAACGCCTTCTTTTTCTCTGCCGTCGGCAGTACGCAACGCGTGTGCTAAGCCGGCTCTGCCGATTTCATAGCCGTTGCCGATAAGGTCAAAGCTTCCGTATCCGCCGATACGGATTATTTCGTTCTTGCGCTTTACAAAACAGCTCGAGCCGGTACCGCAAATAACGCTCACGCCGTCATCAAACGGAAACGCGCCGTAAAGCACGTTTATCCCGTCGTGAAGCGCGTCGACGAAAGCGTTCGGAAGCAGGGAAGTAAGCAAGGCGTTTACCCTTTTTGCGTAATCCGCGCTTGTCAGCCCCGCGATTCCTGCAAAGGCAGAAACGATTTCGTCTTTATCGATACCGTTTTCCGTCAGAAGAAGCGAAACGTTTTCGCGCAGAAGCGATTCAAGTGCGGCAATGCCTATATCGTTGGGATTTGAGCGCGAGGAGATTCTCCGCGCGACCTCGTTAAGCTCGAGGTCACAAACCAAAAAATCGGTTTTGCTTCCTCCGCCGTCAATACCCAAAAGATATTTTTTCATTACTTCGAATTCTTTTCGAGAAGTGCCTTGATATCGTTAAGGGTTGCCAAGGTCTTTTCTTCAACGGTAGGTTCAGCAGGCTTTTCTTCTGCCTTAACCTCTTCTTCTTCCTTCTTCTTAAGGTTGTCAACCTTGGTACGCATACCGACGAACATCTTGATAACGATGAACATACAAAGCGCAACGATAAGGAAATCGATGATGTACATAATGAACTGACCGTATTTTACCGAAACCTCGGCAACAGCGGCAACGGTGCCGTCTTCACTTGCGGGAACGGCTTCGGTGATAACGTACTTCAGGTCTGCCAAGGATTTGGTGTTGCAAAGTGCGCCGACGAGAGGCATAATGATATCCGCAACGAGCGAGGAAACGATTTTACCGAACGCGCCGCCGATGATAACACCGACTGCCATATCGAGAATATTACCCTTGGTGATAAAGGTTTTGAAATCAGAAACAAATTTCATCTTTTTCATTGTTTTTTCTCCTTATTTCGATTTTTGGGGCGCGTGTCCGCAAAAATACTTTACGGACATACGCCGATTGAATTAGAGAGCCGCGTTAAGCTTTTCGATAAGCGCATCTGCATCCTGACCGTGTGCCGAGCAAGCGTCTTTAATGCTTTCTCCGCGCGACATAGGACAGCCGAGGCAGTGCATACCGATTTCAAGGAAGTATTTTGCAAGTTCGGGATGTGCGTCGAGCACGTCGCCAACGAGCATATCTGCGGTGATCTTGGTCATAATAATTACTCCTTTCGTTGATTTATTTTTATTTTTTATTATTCTTCGTCTTCTTCCTCAGCATCTGCGTAATCGTCATCATCGAAGATTACAAAGGAATCGCTTCTTTCCCCGGCGGCAACGTCATCCTCGGCAGAATCGGAATCATCCGCTTCGGGCTTTGAGGATTTACTGCCTTTGCCGTTGGGCGAGAGGAAATATCTTATCAATTGAGTGATGAGGAAATAAGCAACCGTTACGATGAGCGAAAGCGCAAGCTTGGGCATTTCGGGCACGCCGTAGCCGAAAAGCGAATGACCGAAGGTCGTAAGGACAAGCGCCGCGATAACCAAAAGCGAGCCGAAGCCGCAAAGGTAAAGCAAACGGTTGCCGAATCGCTTCGTTGCAAACACGCTTCCGTGTCCTCCTACCGAGCAGGCATAAAGGAAAAGCATAAGCGTGAGCGATATCATCGTGCTTGTGTAGCTTTTTGTTGCGGTTTGGCAAACGAAAAGCGCAATACCGCCGCCGATGCCGAACATAAGGGGATACATAAAATCGTTAAGCGACGGCTTTTCCGAGTGAAACGGATATTTATCGCGCAGATTTTTAACGCTTCTCGGCTCGTAAGCCAAGGCAAAGCCGAACGCAAGATTGAAAATCAAGCCGCCAAACATAACGTCTTGCACGCGGAAGGTCGGCGTTTGGTCGTAAAATACCGAAAACAGCGACGCAACGAGCATTATCAATGCGCCGACGGGCAAATAGCTTACGACCGAGGCGATTCTTCGGCAAATGGTTTTTGCGTTTAATATTCCGTCGGTAATAAGATTTATACCCTTGCCGAGCATCAATGCATCGGCGGTCATTCTTAACGTATCGCAGGAGCTTTCGGGCACTATCGAAACGTCTGCCTCGTTCATAATGGGAAGCTCGTTAATGCGCTCTGCCGTGACGGCGGTAATTCTTCCGTTTTCCTTGCGAAGACGGATAATGTCAAGCCATTCGCCGTCGTCGACGTTAAGGAACATACGGTAATAGGGCGCGTTTGCGATAACCAAGCCTCGGCTCGATGCTCGAAGCTGCTCGGCAGTGATGATTTGCGTTTCGTCGGTAATGATTCCCGCGCTTTTTGCCGAATTGAGCGCGGTATAATAAGCATCGTTGGAATTAAGCACCGTTTCAATGCCTGCCGCCTCACAGCGGTAGACCGACGATGCAACGCCCGCATCGAGCGAGCTTGAAAATGCAACGAATCCCTTGAAGATAAGACGTTGCTCGGTATCGATATCACGCAAGCGTTCGCTTTCGGTTTCGCCGCAAGCGACCGCGATAAGGAATTTTGCCGTTCTTGCCGCATCCTCCGCGGCGGAAAGTATCTTTTTCCGTGTGAAATCGCTTAATTTATAATCGGTACCGTCAAGAGTATAGCCGATACAGCGCGAAAGTATATTTTCGGGCGAGCCGCGGACGATAACAGTATTTTTGCCGTTATGTAGGGCGAGTAATCTCGAAATATCGCCCGAAAGGGTATATTCGGCATC
>JAZTXY010000030.1:0-9043 GCA_045636665.1 Eubacteriales bacterium | reverse complement strand
AGTTTACAACGATATCTGCGCCTGCTTTTGCGAGTGCAAGAGCGATACCGCGGCCGATACCGCGTGAGGATCCTGTTACAAGTGCGATTTTGTTATCTAATCTGAACATACGCAAGTCAGCTCCTGAGGTTTCATTGTGATTTCTTTATTCAAAAGTGTGAATTTAACAGTTTCGGAGGAATCGTTCCAAAGCGCATACATAAATTCGTTTCCGTTTTTGAATTGTCCGTGTTTTATGCAGTTCGGAATTTCGGGACGATCCTCGCATATATACTCGCCTTCATAGAAGAATCGGCGGTATTTTTCTTTAATTGACAGTAAGTTTGCAACCTTTTCGCCAAGCTCGGGCATTGATGAAATATCGGTTCTTCCGCGCCACGGACAGATATCAAGACGGAAGCCGTGGATGAAAGCATTGCCGAGCGAACGGTCGGTGCCGTCCTTGTTATCGTGAACAAAACGGTCGGTCTGAATTACTTCGGGGAAGGTGCGCATAAACATTTCGGGGAAGCAATTCGGTCCGAATACAGCACCAAGCTGTATTCCGTGGATGTAATGAACGTGGGAAAGCACCATATCGTTGACCATTTCGGTGCCGAGTGCTTTGCCTTCGGGACAGTTTGCAAACATCTTTTTGAACGCTTCAACGCGCCAGATTTCACATTCATCGGCACGCGCACCGTGAAAATGTTCTTCATTAAAGCACGGAAGCGGTGCCGCGCCGCCGATTTGGTCGAAAAATGCCGAATCGCAGCCGTATTCAAGCTTCATTTTTTCGTGCATTACAAGGCGGTTTTGCCATTCCTCGTTTGCGGGACAAGCGGTTACGAAGGATTTGTAACCGAAAGCGCGCAGTGTTGTGCCGTCATTGCCGAAACGGTAATGGTCGCGGTATTCGTTGCCGTCAATATCGATACGGCAAATTTTATAACCGATTTCACGGAAGTAGTCGGTGTTAACGTCGATAAGCTGGCCGTTTGTGTAAAGAGCAACTCTGCCGCCCATTGACTGAACCTTTGCAATTGCTTCGGCAAGCTTTTCGGCTCCGCCCAATTCATCATCGGGCTCATAGATGGGATATCCGTTATCGAATCTTCCCTTCCACCAGCCGAAGACCATAAGCATATCAAGTCCGTATTTTTTGCCGTTTTCGTAAATACGGGGAAGGTCCTCATATTTGAAGTTTATTTCGCCAAACTGATGGCGGAGAATTATTCTTTGCCAGCCCGTAAAGCTTTTTACCCAATCGGGCTTTTCGGGAGGAGTGTACCAATTTTTGCGCGCATATCCGCCGTAAATGTCAGAGCCTGTGCGCCAATCGCCATCGTTAAGCGAAACGAAGCATTCGGTAATATTCACGCTTTCGCCCTTTTTTGCAAAGGGAAAATGTGAAATTGTTATCATAAGACGGTCATCGGCATTACGCGGTGACGTGCCTACCGAAAGAACGCAGATTTTTAATTTGGGATCGTGACGTCCGACGTAAAGAAAATGACCCTTTGTTTGAAGACCGAACCAAGCCATTGCGGCATCACCGGGATAACGCATAGAATTCCAGACCTGATGGTTATCCGACGCGATATATTCGGTATGGGAAGAACGGCGAACGCTTTCCCAAGGATTTTTTACGGTTTGACCGAGTCCGTTTATATGATAAAAAACATCGTTCTCGGTGTTTTCATCGCATCCCTTTTCCAAATCGACAAAAGGAAGCATTATTTCGTTTACTCTTGCGCTACCGTTGTTTTCGACAGTTGCGCCGAAAAGAAATCCGTTATACGTTTCGGTGGTTGCGGTAATTTTTACTGTAAGAGAAACGTCGAAAATTCTTCCGTTATCAGCTTTAAGAGAGTCGTATTTAACGGTTACGGTATCCCCGTCGAGGGTTGCGACGCCTTCCTGAGCCGACGAGCTTACCTTTACCTCTCTTTCATAGCCGTCATCCATAAAAACACGCCAAAAATCTGCGTTTTCACTTTGACGAAGCGGTGTACCGTCGGCACACCAAGATATTTTATTCCCCTTTGAATTAACCGAAAACGAAAGCTTTCCGGATTTCAAACAAATCATAAGCACCTCTGAAAATTACTTGTATTGCCAAACTCTCGGCACAAAAAGCTCGTTAAAGCAGCCGAGTGCATAACGGTCGGTCATTCCTGCAATAAAATCGGCTGTTACTACCGATATACCGTCACGTTCCGCATATTTCATATATTCCTTGGGGATAGCTTCGGGATGAGCGGAAAAATGCTCGTAAAGGAAGGTTATCATATTTACAACCTTGCCGTCTTCGCTCTTTGCTTTTTGATTGCGATATACACGGTCGAACATAAAATCACGAAGCTTATCCATCGCATCGGCGTAAGGAGCAACCATTCCTATTCCGTTTTCGACACCGTATTCAATAGTTGCCGAAACGAGATTTGTAATTCTTTCGCCGTGTGTAGTGCCCAAAAGATCGCTTATTTCCTTTGGAATTTCGGAAATTTTCAAAATATCGGCACGCGCGGCATCGTCAATATCGTGATTTATATAGGCAATGCGGTCGGCGATTTTAATGATTTGACCTTCAAGAGTGGAGGCAGGTACGCTTCCGGTGTGACACAAAATCGCATCGCGAACCTCAAAAGTGAGGTTTAAGCCCTTGCCCTCGTTTTCGAGGTAATCGACAACACGCAGGCTTTGTTCGTTGTGGCGAAAGCCCTCGGGTAACAGATAATCAAGCGCCCTTTCACCCGAATGTCCGAACGGAGTGTGTCCGAGGTCGTGTCCGAGCGCAGATGCTTCGACAAGGTCTTCGTTAAGGCGCAAAGCGCGTGCAATCGTGCGGCCGATTTGCGCTACCTCGACGGTATGTGTAAGGCGTGTGCGGTAATGGTCGCCCTCGGGCGCAAGAAAGACCTGCATTTTATGCATAAGGCGACGAAAGCTTTTGCTGTGAATTATGCGGTCACGGTCACGCTGAAAATCGGTTCTTACAGGACAATCGTCAACGGGATGAACTCTTCCCTGCGTGTCTTTAACACGGAATGCCTGTTCACAAAGAAACGCTTCTTCGAAGTCAAAAGTTCTGTCCTTAAACATACCAAAAAGCTCCATTTCAATACAAAAGATAACTCTGCTTTTACTTTTCGAGTATATATACGCAACTTTTTGCTTTTTTGCTTTTAATTTTTTGAAAAATTTCATAAATATTAAAATTTACATTATCTTTTCGCTTTATACCCTTGTGTTTTCTGTTTTTTGTGGTATAATAGATTGATTAGTTATATAATGGTGAAATTATGTTCGGATATATACGCCCCGTTAAGGGTGAACTGTATGTTAAGGACAGCGAATTTTATTCTTCGGTGTATTGCGGTCTGTGCAGATACGGCGGCAAAAACATATCGCATCTTACACGGTGGCTTTTGAATTACGATTTCGTTCTGCTTGCCCTGCTTAGGATGAAGCTGACAGATGATAAGGTTTGCGTTAAAAAGAAAAGATGTCCTTACAGCTTAAAAAAGAAAAATTGCGCTTGTGCAGACGATAGCTATTCCTTTGTTTGTTCGGCATTCGGTTTGCTTACATACGGCAAGCTGCTTGACGACATTAAGGACGAAAAGGGTGTCAAACGCTTTTTAAAACGACTTGTCAAGCCGTTGTTCAAGCACATCGGCAAAAAATCGGACAGGTTTGACGGTCTTAAGGACATCGTCAATAACGGTCTTACCGCAACCGATTTGATTGAGGAGCAGAATTGCGATTCAATCGACCGAGCTGCAGACGGTTTCGGAAACATGATGAAGGAAATCGCTTCGTACGGTCTTTCCGATGAAAAGAAGATGATTGCAGAGCAATGCGGTTATCATATTGGGCGGTTTATTTATATCGCCGACGCGTTTGACGACCTCGAAAGCGATGAAAAAAGCGGAAATTACAATCCGTTGCTCAAAAAATACGGCACTGCAAAAAATGCGATGGAATCGGCGGAAGCGATAAAAGAAACGCTTTGGGATAGCTTGAATGCTTTTTCAAATTTTTACGCACTTGCAGTCGGACAACCGTTAAACGGAATCGACCGTATCATTTTTAACATAGTTGAGTTAGGCGGTCGCGACGCCGTGAAACGGATTATCGAAAGGAAAAATAAAAAATGAAAAATCCATACGAAATATTGGGCGTTTCGGAAAACGCTTCGGATGAAGAAATCAAAAAAGCGTACCGAAAGCTTGCTAAGCAATATCATCCCGACAATTATACAGACAACCCCTTAAAGGACCTCGCTGACGATAAAATGAAGGAGGTCAACGAGGCATACGACACGATTCAAAAATTGCGTTCAAGCGGTGCTTCGGGCGGAAGCTTTAACGGAAGCTCGGGCAGCTCTTCGGGAAGTTATTCGGGCGAACCGATTTATTCGAGAATACGCCGTCTTATCAGCTCGGGCAGAATCGGCGAAGCCGAAACCCTGCTTAACGGCATTAGCGACAGAACCGCTGAATGGCACTTCTTGATGAGTCTTGTTTTATACCGCAAGGGTTGGTTGCAGGATGCAAGAAACGAAATCAATCTTGCTTGTCAAATGGACCCGTATAACCAAGAATACCGTTCCTTCCAGCAAAGAATGAGCGGAGGGGCATATTCGAGCCCTTATTCGGGTATGAACACTAACAACGCGGGCGGATGCACCGGTTGTGACGTTTGCCAAGCAATGCTTTGCGCGGACTGCTGCTGTGAATGCATGGGCGGCGACTGCATCAGATGCTGTTAGTATGAGATCGGCTAAGAAATTAGCATTGGCAGGAATTTTTTCTGCTCTTTGCGTAGTATTTTTATTCGTTGGATCACTGTTTCAAACCTTGGATTTAAGCGCGGCGGCGATTGCGAGCATTATCGTGCTGATCGCTTACATAGAGCTTGGCAAGGGTTGGTCCTTCGGTGTTTACGCCGCGGCTTCGTTGCTTTCGGTTTTACTCCTTCCGCAAAAGACCGTTGCTGCAGTATTTGCCTTTTTCGTAGGTTTTTATCCGATACTCAAGGTATTGATAAACGGCATTAAACCCAAATGGCTGTCATATATCGTAAGAATAATTTGCTTTAACTTTTTCTTGACGGTTTTGATTTTCGTATCTACGAAGCTTTGGGGCATTGAGGAAGATTATTTAGGCTTCGGATACATCATTTACGGATTGTCAAACGTTGCGTTTCTGGTGTTTGATTTTGCGCTCGAAAGGATATCTGTCGTTTACGTTACGCAGATAAAACCGAAGCTTTTCGGCAGACGATAAACCGCCGAAATATTGACAAATTGTTAAGATTGTGATATAATTATATGATATTTTTCTCGGAGGCACGCTATGATTAAGAGCATGACCGGTTACGGACGTCACCGCGAGGTGATAGACGGCCGTGATATATTGTGCGAGGTTAAATCGGTTAACAGCCGTTACCTTGACACCAACATTAAATTAGGACGCATGTACAACGCGCTCGAGGACAAGGTCAAGCAATATGCGATGACTCGCGTTTCGCGCGGCAAGCTTGATATTTACATTTCGATTGAAAACATCGCAGGCGACGACAACGGACTTTCGGTAAACGAAAAGTTTTTGGAAAGCTACGTTAAGCTTCTTCGCGAGATCAAGGAAAAATACGAGCTTGCAGGAGACGTAAGCATCCACACCGTTGCGGGCAGAAACGAGGTTTTCGTTACCACCCGTCCCGATGAAGATACCGAAGCCGCAGGCAAGGCGTTGCTCGTCGTTATGGAAAAGGCGTTTGACGGTTTTACCGCAATGCGCCAAGCAGAGGGCGAAAAGCTTTCGTCAGACCTTCTTTCACACCTTTCGGTGCTTGAAGGCATCCGCGCCGACATCGTTAAACGCGCACCCGAATCGGTACGCGAAAGCAACGAAAAAATGAAAAACCGCATTCGCGAGCTGCTTGACGGCGCAAATTACGATGAAGCAAGATTGCTTACCGAATGCGCGGTATTCGCCGACAAAGCCGACATCAGCGAAGAGCTTGCAAGACTTGATTCGCACTTTGCACAGTTTAAGAAGATTCTTAAAGAGGATGTCCCCGTTGGCAGAAAGCTCGATTTCCTTGTTCAGGAAATGAATCGCGAGGTCAACACCATCGGCTCGAAGTGCAATGACAGCGAAATCGCAAAGCAGGTCATTGAAGCAAAGAGCTACGTTGAAAAGATTCGCGAACAGATTCAGAATATCGAATAGGAGCAAGGAATATGAAATTGATTGATGCGGGCTTTGGCAACTATGTTAACTGCGACCGTGTAATTTCGGTCGTATCGCCCGAATCCCTGCCCGTCAGACGTTTGGTGCAAGACGCAAAAAATGCCGGAAGAATGATTGACGTCAGTTGCGGTAAAAAGACGAAATCGGTGCTTATTACCGACAGCGACCATATAATTTGCTCGGCCGAAGAGCCCGAAACGATAATCAAGTCGATTGAAGGCTAAACATTTTTAAACACGATAATAATTGATGAAAAATAAAGAGGTAGTTTTATTATGATGCTCTATCCTACAGTTGCAGACCTTACCAACGAAAAG
Organism: Eubacteriales bacterium; assembly: GCA_045636665.1. Taxonomy (GTDB): domain Bacteria; phylum Bacillota; class Clostridia; order Oscillospirales; family CAG-382; genus Coliplasma. Next base: position 2,484 of record JAZTXY010000030.1, on the reverse strand, counting down.
GTAAACCGTTATATGCTCGTTATCGCGACCGCAAAATGCGCTCGTCACCTCATTGACAAGGCGAATGACGAACACGAATACGAAGAAAGCCGCAGAAGCGAAACCGACCGTTTTGCAAAGGACACCGTTAAGTCCGATTATGAGCTTCTTCTTACCGAAAAACCGGTTTCTGTTGCCGTTTCCAAGCTTTACGACGGCGAATATACTATCGTTGATAATAAATAAGCAATGGACAAAGAGTACGCTCTCGTTCATATAATCGACGTTGCTTACGGAATCGATAAGGAGTATGCTTATTTTATTCCGTATAATCTTCGCGAGCAGATTCAAATTGGGTCTGTTGTGGTTGTTCCGTTTGGCAATGCCAACAAAAGAATGAGCGCAGTCGTCGTTGATTTTACCGACCATTGTCAATATCCGCACGTCAAATCGCTTGATAGCATTATGCAATATCCTTTCGACGTACCCGTTGATCTTATCGGCGCGTGTACTTTTATGAAAGAAAGGTTTTTTTGCACGTTCGGGAGTGCCTTCCGCACTGTTATTCCGCCGGGGGTAAACCTTGACACCGAAACGATTTACACTGCGGAAAAGGATTGCAATATTTCAGAACTCAACGATGCCGGTCAAATAATGATGCGTTTCATTTTGGAACGCAACGGTGTCACCACAGAACGAGAAGCCGTTGAAGAATTCGGTGACGAGGGCAAGACGCTTTTAAATGCTTTGTGCAGATGCAATTATCTTGTTAAGGGCAGCCGTGTACCCGAAAGGTTAAACGAAAAAAATCTTTTCACTTACACGCTTACCGTTTCCAACGAGGAAGCAAGCGAGCTTGTTGAATCGGGTCAGGGCTTGACCGAAAAGCAAAAAGGGCTCATTTCCCTTTTAACTCACTACCCTGCCGCAACAATGCGCGAAATCGAGGAGATTGGCGGTTATTCCACCGCGATCGTGAACGCATTATTAAAAAAGGGATTGCTTGAGAAGCGAGAAACCTCCTTTTTCAGAGAAGCCTATTCGCTTGAAAACATTGCGCCGGAGGGTGAATATACACTTTCCGACGAGCAAAAAACGGTTGTTGACGGCTTGTGTGAGCTTGCCGATAGCAACGAAGCAAAAGGCGCGTTGCTTTTCGGCGTAACCGGAAGCGGCAAAACGAGAGTTATTACCGAGGTAGCGAAAAAGGTTATCAACAACGGACGGCAGGTTATAATATTGTTGCCCGAAATCGGACTTGCCTCGCAGGCGGTGAATGCCTATGCGGCTGCATTCGGAAATCGTTTGGCTGTCGTTCATTCGATGCTTTCGGTCGGCGAACGCACCGACACTTACAGAAAGATACTTGCGGGCGATATCGACGTTGTAATCGGTACGCGAAGCGCGGTGTTTGCGCCTTTTAAAAACCTCGGCATGATTGCCGTGGACGAAGAGCAGGCGCACACCTATAAAAGCGAAATGCAACCGAAATACAACGCTGTCGACGTTGCAAGATTCAGATGCTCACAATCGAAGGCGTTGATGCTTCTTGCATCCGCAACCCCTTCGGTCGAAAGCTATTACAAAGCGCAAAAAGGCGTTTATTCGCTTTTTGCACTAAAAAGCCGTTACGGCAAAAACGAGTTGCCCGAGGTTATTATTGAAGACCTTCGCGACAGCGTAATATCGTCCCCTGATAAGCTTATCGGCTCACGGCTTGACAAGGAAATCAGAGATTGCAGGTCAAACGGAAAGCAATCGTTGCTTTTTGTGAACAGACGCGGTTACAATTCGCACATTTCGTGCAGACACTGCGGTTTTGTTTTCAGTTGTCCGAACTGCTCGGTTTCGCTTACACATCACGCTTTTGACGGTATTATTCGCGGTATGAAGCGTATGGCTTGTCATTATTGCGGTTATACCGAAAGCTTACCCGAGGTCTGCCCCGTTTGCGGCAAAAGCAAGATTGGTTATTCGGGCTTCGGTACGCAAAAACTTCAGGATGAATTGGAAACCGATTATCCCGATTTAAAGATAACGCGTATGGATTCCGACACAACGGGCGCTAAATTTTCGCACGATAAGCTCATCGAGGAATTTGCAAGCGGAAAAACCGACGTTTTGATCGGCACGCAAATGATTTCGAAGGGATTGGATTTCCCCAACGTTTTACTTGCGGGCGCAATAAATATCGACAGCTCGCTTTATATGGACGATTTCCGTGCCAACGAACGGGCATTTTCGCTTGTTACCCAGCTCGTCGGCAGAGCAGGACGCGCAGGCACACGCGGTAAGGCGATTTTGCAAACGTATAACCCCGACAACGAAACGTTACAGCTTGCCGCAACACAGAATTACGAAAAATTCTTTGAAAGCGAGATACGTCTTAGAAAAGCGGTAGTATTCCCTCCGTTTTGTTCGATGGCGGTTATCGGCATTTCGGCTGTGTCCGAAAGCGAATGCGAAAACTAAGTCGGATCGTAGCCATGTCGTTCTGTGAGCCAA
>JAZTXY010000029.1:0-13040 GCA_045636665.1 Eubacteriales bacterium | reverse complement strand
GATTACGATTTTTTGGTTGAAAATCCCGATATGTGCGAGATTCCTGTCACAGAGCTTTGCGACCGTGTGCATAAATACGGCGGCTTTGTTTCCCACGCGCACCCTTTTCGTGAAAGGGGATATATTCCCAAGGGTAACTTTTTAATGGACCTATCCTACGTTGACGCCCTTGAGATATACAACAGCGCAAACCGCGAGGTTGAGGACGAGCGCGCGCAGGCGCTATGTGGGGAGTTGGGACTTGCCCACACCGCGGGAAACGATTTGCATTTGGACTCTCACCTTGCGAATTTCCCCAACGCAGGTCTTGAATTTGACCGCAGAATACGCGATAACAAGGACCTTGTTGAGCTGTTAAAAAGCAAATCGGGAAGACTTAAATTTTCGGGCGAAAGATACTTCAAATAAAAACGTAACAGACACGGCAAAATAACGCTGTGTCTGTTTTTTGATAAAAATTTATCGAAAAACGATAAAAATATATTGACAAACGAATTTTATCGTGTTATTATGATGGCATAAACAAAACGAATTCGGAGGTCGTTATGCCCAAAATTTCAAAATCCGCATCGACGGTTCTTTCGTTGATACTTGTAATCGCGTTGCTTGCAATAATTCTCTTTTTTGCGATTGTGATGCCTTTGGTTATCGAAAAAGCGCCGTTAATGATGGGCGTCAAGGCATATTTTGACGAAAAGGATGCAAATTGTGTTTTCTGGATATGGTTTTATCTTCTTATGCTTACCGCGGCGGTCTGCTGCGGCGCGCTTATGGCGATATTGCGCCGAGTGCGTAACGGATTGGTGTTTACCTCGCTGACCGTTTCGCTTATCCGCTTTCTTTCTTGGAGCTGTATGTTTATTGCGGTAATCTGCCTTGCGGTGGTTTATTATTTCCATATGTCGTACATATTAACACTGGCGGCAGGATTTTTGGGGCTTTGCTTGCGTGTTGTCAAAAACGTTCTTGAGCACGCAAACGAGCTTAAAAATGAAAATGACCTCACGGTATAAAGGAGGTAGCAGATTGATCGTTATTAATCTTGACGTTATGATGGCAAAACGTAAAATGTCGCTTAACGAGCTTTCGGAATCGGTCGGCATAACGCTTGCCAACCTTTCGGTACTGAAAAACAACAAAGCAAAGGCGATCAGATTTTCGACCCTTGAATCGCTTTGTAAGGCACTCGACTGTAGGGTGGAGGACATTATCGAATACCGAGAAGACTGATTTAACAAAGGAGAGTTTTCTATGAACGAAGTTAATTTTCAAAATCACGAGTCCCCCGAACAAAACAATATTCCCGAACAAAACAATATCCCCGAGCAAAACAATGTTTCCGAACAAAACAATAATATCGCGATAACCGACTTACGCGATTACGGTGCGTTCGAATGCGTCTTCGCGTGGCTTTGCTTACTTATCGGTTATTTGTTCTGCTGTGCGTTTCCGCCGACAGAATTCCCCTTGGGCACCTTTATCGTAGCGTTTATTTGTGTTGTAACTACGGTTTTGACGCTTATTAGAAACAAAGCGAAAATCGGCCCGCTTGAATGGTTTTTGGCATTATTGTCGCTTGCGTTTTCATTTGCGTTCTTGCTGAATACCAACACCTTCCCGATGTTTATTTCGTTGGCTTGCGCTCTGCTTTCCTATGCGTTTTTCGTCTACCGCGCAAGCGGAAACAGACTTTCTAAGGGTAACGCGGACTTTTTACCGCTTGAGCTTTTGCGAGCGTTAAAGGGCTTTTCGATTTATTCGATTGCCGATATGTTCCGCTTGATGTTCACACGCAAAAACAGAAGCTTTAAGGCGCTTCTTAAAATCCTCATCGGACTTATCGCCGCGGTTATCCCCACCGCAATCGTTATTTCCTTGCTTTCTTATGACGGCAGATTTTCGGAATTGCTGAGAAATGCGTTTTCCTTTATCATCGATTTCGATTTCCGCGAGCAGCTTCTTTACGTAAGCTTCGGCTGTGTGATTGCGATGTATATATTCGGTATATATGCAATCAATACGTCCGACCGCAAGCCGCTTGATTGCGAAGCAATGCGTGAAAAATCCGAGCGTGTGCGCTTTGCACCCATTCTTACCGTTTGCGCAACTCTGTTTCCTCTCGCAGTCGTTTATGTTTTCTTCTTCGTTTCGCAATGGGATTATTACCTTTCGGCATTTACCGGAAAATTACCCGAGGGTGTCGTTAACTATGCCGAATATGCAAGAAGCGGATTTTTCGAGCTTTGCACCGTTTCGGCAATAAACCTTGTGATAATCATTGCCGTTGCGCTTTTCACACGCAGAAACGGCAACGGCGAAAAGCTGTTTTTACGTGTGGTTTCGGCGCTGTTTTCGATAATGACGCTTGTCCTTATCGGCACCGCGCTTGCGAAAATGTATCTTTATATCGACCGTTTCGGGCTTACCGAAAAGCGTCTTCTTTCCTCTTGGCTTATGGTTGTGATCGCTTTGATTTTCGTGTTCATAGTCATTCGCAGCTTTTTCAAAAAATTCCGGTTGTTTGCCGTTTCTACGGTTGCGGTTGCGCTTATGTGCGGTGTTTTGGTAATTTCCGATTACAGCTCGCTTATCGCAAACTATAACGTCGAACGCTATGTTTCGGGCAAGACCGAGGAAATCGATTTGAAGGCGCTTATAAACGCCGACACCTCTGCGGTTCCTGCAATCGCAAAATTGATGAAGCACTGCCAAGAAAACGGCAAAACCGAAACCTACGGATATACTCGACTTAACAGCAAATTGCTCAATGAAAAGAAGCGTCTTGAACGTCAAAACGACGTTTTCTCGTTCTCCTTCCCGAATCAACGCGCCATGAACGCAATCGAGGAATTTTACGATGAATATCCGTTGGAAACGGAAATACAGTAAGATTTGTTTCCTATTGAAAAGCGTAAAGTTCTGTAATCGCAACGCTGCAACCTTGTGGAGATAAATTATGAAATACTTTAAAATTGTGATTATTCTGCTCCTCGGCGCATTTCTGCTCGTTTCGCTTGGCGGTTGTATCGACAACGAAGTAAGCTATGACGGCTACGGAACCAAAGTGATCTACCGCGCGGAAGGGCATGCTTCGGAATACACCTATAGGTTGAACCGAAGCGAGATGGAAAACGGGATCGATCTGTTCGGATTTCATATCGGGCCGTATGAACGCTCGTATACCTATCTGTTCCCCGACGGTACGCTGTCCGACGTTATGTTTGAATCGGAAAATGACGATGATTACGGCTTGAAGCAGGTCGAAACGGCAAATCTCGAATATAATCTCGAATACGAACCGAAGCTTTCCGACCTGAGATATTGGATGTATCAGCTGAAGGATGAAAACGTAGATTCCGTTGCGAACGATATCTGTGAGGTCGGTGAAGTGCTCTTGGTTGACGATATCTATTATTGTCTGATCCAATACGCCGATCAAACGTCATTTCTTCTTGAGATTGCGTACGACGGCACGGTAAAATCGTTGATACGTCTTAATATGAGAACTACAAGCTTTGCGCTTTGCGAAAAGTAAAAAACTAACAAAGGCACTCAATCGAGTGCCTTTTGAATTTATTTGATTTCCCAATTTATTTCCTGTTTGCCGAATCAACGCGCTATGAACGCAATCGAAGAATTTTACAAAAAATATCCTTCTTTGCCATAATAGTATTTTCGTTGCTTATCCTTGCGTTGGTCTTCTTGTTTTTGCTTGAATTTTCACACATAAAACCCGCATATTGCACAAAAAAACCGCCGTTTGTTTAGTGCAATCGACGATTGACGGTGATGTAACATTTTAGTATAATAAAGTGCAAGCGAAATGCGCTTAATATTTTGAACTTACTTTATAATCCAAAGGGGGATGTGTTTTATGAAAAAGATCCGAATCGTTGCAGTTCTACTGTCCTTGTTGCTCTTGTTTTCTTTTTTGAGCGGTTGCAAGGACGGCGCTCTCGGTGTGTCGAATGCATCATCCCAACCCTCTGCCGAATCGACCGAAGCATCCGTCGAATCGCAAACCGAAAGCTCGGAGGAGGTATCCGAGGTTGTTGAGGTTGACGGACGCGAGCCGTATGAAAATGCACTTGCCGCCTTTGAAAAGATAGAAAATTTTGAGGCCGGCATCGAAATTGAAACGAAGCGCAGCTTCGGCACCGAAAATCAGACGGAAACCTTTGAAGGTACGGCTAAATATCTTGGCTACGGCAGCAAAGACCCGTCGGTGCTCACCACGGCAACATATAATTTCGGAGGCGACGATATCGCAAAATACCGCCTTACCTCCATCGACGAGGTTGATTATCTCGTTTATAAGGAACAAAAATTCTGCTCCGAGCAGACCGACGATACAGTGGCTTATTTCCTCGATCCCGAGCTTTACGGCAAAATAACCGTTTCGCCCGAAAGCGTTGATAAGGATGAAAAAGTGCTTCTGTTTTCTGAACCCAAGGACGTTGAAGAATGGATCGCTTACGAATATGCCGTGCTCGTTTCCGCCGAGGCGGAGGTTTATCTTGATGCGGAGGGTATGATAAGCGGTTACGAATATACCGTCGCCTATAATCAGGGAGCAGTTCTTTACGAAACGGTTTACAAGGTTACCTATGCGCCGTACGCAGAAGATGAGTTACCGGTAATCGAGCCTCCGGAAGACGTTCGCAACTATACCGAGGTTGACGATGTTGATGCGGTGATGATCCTTGACAAAGCGATTGTGAATCTTGAAAATTTGAGCGTTTACAATCTTACCCGTGATTCGTTATGGCTCGATCAGATAACATCCAATTTCGAAGAAAACTCGACACAGACGTATTATTTCAACTATAACGGAGAGTTTGCCGAATCGAAGTTCTTCCGTAAAATGCGTCAGATATATAATCCCAATAAACGCGATTTCGATATTTATAACATAATCCACGAAGCCACCATAATCGACGGCAAAAAAACGGTCAAGGCTGAAAACAAGGAATCCTCGGTCGATATGTCCGACAGTGAGATCGAAAAATACATCGAAGTTTCTGCGGAGGACCGCACTGTGTTCGCGCCCGAGCTTTCACATATAAGCGAGCTCGCTTATGAAATGGGCGACGGATATATAACTGTTACCGTGCAATGCAACCGTGAATACGGCAAGATCGCTTACAAACATATATGTGATTATCTCGATTCCGACACCGAGCTTATAGATATGTATTTCAACGGCTATAGCGTCGAACAGGCTGAATATATGATAACCGTTGACGTTGATACCTGTTTGCCGGTCGCAGTAAATTTTGATTTTTCTGCTTTGCACGAGACCGATATCAAGGAGCTTCAGGGTTCCGATTTTGAAATAGGCGTTGAAAGCATCTGCCGTATTTCCCCAGCTTCGCCCGATATTTATTTTGACATTGCGGAAAAGCATCACCCCGATTTTGATACCGAGCCCGAGAATGAGGAAAAGGCAAAGCCCTTGTTCTATAAGGTTACCGATGCAAACGGAAAGACTATGTGGCTTTTGGGAACGATACACGTCGGCGACAACCGCACGGCATATCTTCCCGACGAGATATATGAGGCGCTCGGTTCATCCGACGCGCTTGCTGTCGAGATCGACACGATAGCACTCGGAGAGGATTTAGATGACGAGGATAACGACGAGCTTTTCGATCTTTACAGAAAAGCGTATTATTACGACGGCGAATCCGACACGATGAAGAAGCATATTGACGAAAAGCTTTACCGCGATACCGTTGAGCGCGCAAGGCGTCTCGGTATGGGCTTTTACGGAGATTATTTGTCCTCTTTATGCGAGCAATTCCGACCTAATTATTGGTACGGCCTGTTTGAAAATTTGAGCTCGGCACACTCTCTCGGAGTTTATTACAACAAGGGCGTTGACAGAAGATTGCTTGGTATTGCCAAGGAAAAGAATATCAAGGTATATGAGATCGAAGACAGATACCGTCAGTATACAATGGATATCGATTATTCCGATGCGGTACACGAGCTTAATCTCCTTTGGGAGGTATACGGCTCTAGAAACGTCGCGTATTCGGATACGATGGAGATGTTTAACCTTTGGTGCGGCGGCGATTATGAATCGCTCTTCGCCCTCCTCAACGAGGAATATGATACGAGCGATATGACCGCTAACGAGGTCAAAGCGTACGAGGAATATATGAAGGCGCTTCAGGAGGACCGCGATGCGCTTATGCTCGAAAAGGCAAAGGAATACCTCGAAAGCGGCGAAACCGTTTTCTATGCGGTAGGTCTTGCGCATCTTCTCAACGAGGATGGCGGTCTTGTGTTCAAGCTTGCGGAAGCAGGATATACAGTCGAGCTTGTTGAATACAAATAAATAAAGCAACAAAAAAGGCACTCGAGGTGAGCCTGCGATATAGCAGTATAAACCAACCAATAAGAAAAGGATAGAGAAATTTTACGTTCTCTATCCTTTTTTTCTTAACAAGCACTGCATTTGTTTAGTTATGAGTTATGAGTTATGAGGTTCGCTTACGCTCACCGTTATGAGCTTGCTCTGTAAACGTTATGATATGATCGCCTTGTTGCTTCAAGCCATAACTTGCCGAGGGCAATCATAACTCTAAACTCGCCGCAGGCGATCATAACTGCGCGCCTGCTCTACGGCAGGTGCGTCAATCGAGTGCCTTTTGAATTTATTTGATTTCCCAATTTATTTCTTCCTTGCCGATCGAACGCAGAAATTCGTTGCATTTCGAAAAGTGCTTGCAACCGAAAAAGCCGTTATATGCCGAAAGCGGACTCGGATGTGCACATTCGAGTATAAGATGGCGTTTGTTTGTGATAAGCGCCTTTTTTGCTCTTGCGTAACCGCCCCAAAGGAGAAAAACGATAGGCTCTTCGCGTTCGTTAAGAAGCGTTATCGCGCGGTCGGTAAAGGTTTCCCAGCCCTTTGCGCGGTGGCTTCCTGCCGACCCGTCGCGTACGGTAAGAACTGCGTTTAAAAGCATAACGCCTCCCTTTGCCCAATCGGTAAGCTCGCCGTGGTTGGGAGGGGTAATGCCTAAATCGCTTTCGATTTCTTTGAAGATGTTAACAAGACTCGGCGGCTTTTGAACACCCTTTTTCACCGAAAAGCAAAGCCCGTGCGCCTGACCTGCGCCGTGGTAGGGGTCTTGACCGATAATGACCGCGCGTACGTCGTTATAATCGGTATATTTAAAGGCGTTGAAGATATTATTCATTTCGGGATATATCGGAACGCCCGATTTTAAATACTCGGCTTTTAAGAACTGGCGCAGCTTTTTATAATATTCCTTTTCTGCTTCGGGAGCCATTAAGGCATCCCAAGAATTGCCGAAGCTGAACATATTTTTTCCTCTTTTATATCAATATGAATACATTATATCATAAAAGTGAATTAAATCAATAAAATTTTAATTGACAAATCAAATATTTGGGGTTATCATTTATAATGAAATAATTCTAACGAAAAAAAGAGGTGAGAATTTAATGGATTCATCGCGAAGTAGCGGCATAAAACCCAAAAGTATTTGCGCGGAATCGGTTGATTTCTCGCCTTTTCCGCGTTAATTTTGGATTTTAACCGTGCTTCCTTCTTTACTTATATTAATGAAAGGAACGGTTGAAAATGGAAAAAGAACAGTTAGAAGAGCTTTACGAACAAATCGCCGAGCTTTTTGAAACCGGCGATTATCAAAAAATCCGCACTCTTATTGCAGAGGTCGAACCGTTTGACCTCTCTTTGGTTTGCGAAGAATTGGAAGAAAAACGTTTGCCCGTGTTTTTCCGTATGATGGCAAAGGACGTTGCGGCGGAATGCTTTTCGAATATGTCTTCGGAATTGCAGGAGTTGCTTATAAAGCGAATGTCGGACACCGAGCTTAAAGCGATGCTTGACGAGCTTTTCGTTGACGATACGGTTGACATTATCGAGGAAATGCCTGCGAACGTTGCGGCAAGAATGCTTGCCAATTCCGACCCCGAAACACGCACGCAGATAAATCAGATTTTAAATTACCCCAAGGACAGCGCCGGCAGTATTATGACCACCGAATACGTGCGTCTTGATAAAAATATGTCGGTAAACGATGCCTTCACGCGCATCCGCCGTGTAGGTACGGAAAAGGAAACCATTTATACCTGCTACGTTACGCAATCCGACCGCACGCTTGTCGGTGTGGTTACGGCAATGGACCTTATGCTTGCCGAGCCCGACACGCTTATTTCGGACCTTATGGAAACGAACGTAATATTCAGCACGACCGACGAGGATAAATCGAGCGTAGTTAAAAAGTTCTCGGACTACGGCTTTTTGGCGCTTCCCGTTGTGGATAAGGGCAACCGTTTGGTCGGCATCGTTACCGTCGACGACGCTATCGACGTCGCGCTTGAAGAGGCGACCGAGGACGTTGAAATGATGGCAGGTATTACTCCGTCGGACAAGCCGTATATGAAGGTAGGCGTTTTTTCGACTTGGCTTTCGCGCGTGCCTTGGCTGATGCTTCTTATGCTTTCGGCGACCTTTACCGGTGCGATAATTTCGGTTTACGAGGAGGCGCTGAGCCACCTTGTTATACTTACCGCATTCATACCTATGCTTATGGGTACCGCAGGTAACGCGGGCGGTCAAAGCTCGGTTACGATAATCCGCGCGCTTTCGCTCGGCGACGTTGTACCCGGTGATATATTGCGTATATTATGGAAAGAGCTTCGCGTTTCGCTCTTGTGCGGTGTTTCACTTGCGATAGTCGGATTTTTCAAGGCGATTTGGCTTGACGGCGCCGATACCTTGGTTGCAACTGTCGTTTGTATAACGCTTTTTGCGACCGTCGTCGCTTCAAAGGCGGTCGGATGCTGCTTCCCCGTGCTTATTAAAAAATTGGGCTTCGACCCTGCGGTCGTTGCAAGTCCGTTTATTACCACCGTCATCGACGCGCTTGCGCTCGTAGTATACTTCGCGGTTGCAACCGCTTTAATACCTAACCTTTAATCTTTTCGGAGGAAAATATGTCGATAATCTACGATTCCGCCACGGGGCAATATTCGCTCCACACAAAGAATTACAGCTATATTATGCAGGAAAAGGAGGGCTTCCTTTTGCACCTTTATTGGGGCAAAAAGACCTTCGGCGACTGCACTTATATGTTCCGCGAGCAGGGAAGAGCGGCTTTTTCTCCCCGTATGGAAGGATGCGACGGCTTTATTCTCGACGACGTCCCTCTCGAATATCCCTGCTGGGGCAGAGCGGATATGCGTACGCCCGCGCTTGAGATAACGAACCCCGACGGCTCGGTCATCGTTGACCTTCGCGTTGTCGGCAGACGCATCGAAAAGGGAAAGCAGGGGATAAAGGGTCTTCCCGCTATCTATTGCGAAAACGAAAACGAATGCGAAACCCTCGTTATCGAAATGCTTGACAGCGTCAGCAACATCAAGGCGGAGCTTTATTACTGCGTGCTTGAGGATTACGACGTTATTACCCGTTACACAAGCATCGTTAACAACGGCGATGCAACCGTTTATATCGATGCGGCGGCTTCGGCGGCGGTCGATTTCGACAGAATCGATTACGACGTGATTTCCAATTTCGGTACCCATTGCCGCGAGCGTAATATCGAACGCGCACCTCTTAATCATGGCAGATTTATTATGTCCTCGCGCCGCGGCGCTTCCTCGCACGTTCATAATCCTTTCCTTATTATGACATCTCACGGTGCGGATGAAACCTCGGGCGATGCTTACGGCTTTGTGCTTGTATATTCGGGCAACTTTACGGCAGAGATTGCGGCGAATCAGTTCGATACCGCGCGCGCTGTGATCGGTCTTAATCCCGACGGCTTCCGTTGGGAGCTTGCTTCGGGTGAAAAATTCACAACTCCCGAATGTGTAATGAGCTATTCCTCGGTCGGTCTTGATACGCTTTCCTATAATTTCTCAAGAGTATTCCGCGAACGTCTTTGCCGCGGTAAATACCGCGACGTAAGAAGACCCGTGCTTCTTAACAGCTGGGAGGCTTGTTATTTCGGATTCGATTCCGACCGTCTTATGAAAATCGGCGATTCCTGCGCAGAGCTCGGCATTGAGCTTATGGTTATCGACGACGGCTGGTTCGGCAAGCGTAACGACGACCATTCGTCGCTCGGCGACTGGTTCGTTAACGAAGAAAAGCTCCCCGGCGGTATAAAACGCATTTCCGATCATCTTAACGCAAAGGGCGTTAAATTGGGCATTTGGTTTGAGCCCGAAATGATTTCTCCCGACAGTGAGCTTTACAGAGCGCATCCCGATTGGTGCTTGCATTATGAAAACCGTCCGCGCTCCGAGGGCAGATATCAGCTTATTCTCGACCTTACCCGCCAAGACGTTTGCGATTATATTTATGAATCTGTTGCGAAGGTTCTTCGAGAGGGCGGAATTTCCTACGTTAAGTGGGATTTCAACCGCAATATGAGCGAGGCGGGAAGTGCATTACTCGGCGCTTCGAAGCAACGCGAGGTTGATTTCCGTTACTATCTCGGTCTTTATTCGGTGCTTGAGCGCTTGAACGAGGAATTTCCCGACGTGTTGTTTGAATCCTGCTCGGGCGGCGGCGGTCGATTCGATGCAGGTATGCTTTACTATATGCCTCAGGTTTGGACAAGCGATAACTCCGATGCGATCGAGCGCTTGCGTATTCAGTACGGCACAAGCTTGGTTTATCCGATGTCGGCAATGAGTGCGCACGTTTCGGCTTCTCCCAATCACCAAACCGAACACGTTACACCGTTTGACACCCGTTTTACGGTTGCGCTTACGGGCTCGTTCGGTTACGAGCTCGATCCGACCGCGCTTTCCGAAAACGAACAGCAAAAGGTTCGTGAAACGGCGGCTCTTTACAAAGAAATCGGCGGCGTGCTTGCAAGCGGAAGATATCACAGATTACGCGATCCTCACAACGAGCCCTGCTCGGCTTGGTGTACCGTTTCGGAGGATAAATCGGTTTGTATTGCGGGCTACGTTCTTACTCACGTCCGTCTTTACGGCAATAACGAGCGCATAACCCTGCGCGGACTCGATCCCGACGCGATATATAAGGAACGCTTCACGGGGGCGACCTACCGCGGAGATCAGCTTATGAACTTCGGTCTTCACGCGCCCACAACGCTTGAGTTCCACAGCATCCTTTGGATTCTTGAAAAAATAAACTAAACAAACAAAGACGCGCGGCAATTGCCACGCGTCTTTATTTATTTGAAAAAATATGTAAAAAAACCAATAAAAATAATTCAATACTATTGCTTTATTTTTTGCAATATGTTATAATGCCTCAGAATAAAAAGATAAAGTTTTGGAGGTTTTTATGAAAATGCAAATCAAAGTTCTCAGCTTGATCCTTGCCGTGTTTATGTGCACGGGAATTTTCGCTGCCTGCTCGGACGAAACTCCTTCGGTTTCCGACGCGACCGATTCGAGCGTGGCTTCCGATACCGTCAGCAAGGAAGAAGGATTTTCCTACGGCCCTGTTGATTACGGAACCTTCCCCTATGCGAATGAAAACTATGAAGATTCTGCCGCAATACGTATTTTGTGCGTAGAAACCGAACGCCATAAGTACGGTGTTCAGCAATTTACTTATCTTGAAGAACTCGAAGGCAATACCATTAACGGTGCTGTTCAAAACAGAAACAACTATCTCGAGGAAACCTATGGTATCACCTTTGACGTAACCACCTCGCAATATCCCGGCGATGAAATTAAGAACCTTATCGCAGGTAACACCGATGCATACGACATTATTTGTGAATCGGTTGACCGCCTTGTTGTAGGTATTCCCGAAAACTATTACTGGTCGCTTAACGACTACGTTGATATTTCTCATCCTTGGTGGGATCAAAGAGCTATAAACGCGCTCTCCCTCGGCGAAAAGTATTTCCTCCTCGCAGGCGATGCTCTTATCACCGATGACGATAACACCTATCTTACCCTTTTCAATAAGGATATGTACAATAAAAATGCCGAACTTACCAAGCACGGCGATATTTATCAGCTCGTTCGTGACGGCGAATTTACCATTGATCTTTATTACGAAATGTGCCGCGCCGTTTCCGCGCCTGACACTAACGGTCAATGGGGCTTCAACGCTACCTACGGTAACCTTTCCCACGCATACGGCGCAACCGTTATGGTAAACGGCTGTAATATCGCAACCGCTACCAAGGACTCGTCCAACAAGCTTAGCATTACTCTTGACGACGAAGCTTCCATCAACGCGTTCAACAAGGTTTACGAGCTTATGTCCGACAGCACCAACACCCAACGTGCAGAGCTTATCGCAGGTCAGTCCGCAACCAGTCCTTCCCAATACGGCTTTGCTGAATTGGAAGAAATGTTCGTTAACGAAAGAGGCTTGTTCTACAACACCACCAGCTCTTCGGTTTCTATCCTTAAGAGCGCTAACGTAGAATTTGAATTCGGTGTTCTTCCCATTCCGAAGCTCAACAAGGACCAGGAATACTACTGCAACACCGTTAACGTATATCAATCCTCCGCACTCGCTATCCCCTCGAGCGTTCCCGCTGAACGTATTCCTCAGATCGCGTTTGCACTTCAGGCAATGGGCTTCTACAATGCAGAAGTTATCCGCGCATATTACCAAACCACCCTTCAGCTCCAAGCGGTTCAGTCCGACGACGATGCTGAAATGCTCGATATCGTTTACAACAACCGTTTCTATGACATCGGCGCTATCTATAACTGGGGCGGCAAGCTTTTGAGCTTCTACGGCTCGATAATCGGCAATGCTAACTCGAACACCATCACGTCTGCTTGGCAGGGTATTGAATCTCAGGTTCAAACCGCAATGGAACAAGCGGTTGAAGCATATAATAAAGTTTCGACCTGATAAACGGCGGTGTTTATGATTAAAAGAATTTTAAGCGTACTTGTTGCCGCACTCTTCCTTATTCCGTTTTCTATGTTTGCGGTCGATGCTGCTGACGAGGTAATCTCGGTCGGCAAAAGCTATACCCTTGAATACTATACACCCGTTGAAAACGCTTTCCCGAAGAAGG
>JAZTXY010000028.1:0-5212 GCA_045636665.1 Eubacteriales bacterium | reverse complement strand
AGAATATGCTTATCGATATTTTCGATAGCCTTTATTTTTTCGTAAACCTTGCCTTGATGTCCGCATTCATCGGGCGCTTCGACGTGGATATAGACCAAATCTGCGCCGTTTTTAAATTCGTTAATCGCGGCATCGCGCTTTGCCTTATAATCGGTTTCGGCGGCGCCTGTCGCGCCTTCGACGTAAGGCACGTTCATCCCTGCGCAGAAGCCGATGCCCTTGATAAGGTCGACGGCGCAGACGACGGATGCGTTAAGTCCGGTTTTTTCCTTAAACGACGGAAGCGAAGGCTTTTTGCCGGAGCTCCAAAGCCATATACTGTTCGCCTTTTTAAGGCCTCTTGCTTCCCTTTCGATATTCAAGGGATGGTTATTCAAAAAGTCATAGGATGCCTTCATAAGCTCGAGCATCGGCTTTGACGATTCGTTTTTGGGAAGATAATCGCCGATTCTTCTGCCGATTATATCGTGAGGGCGAGAAAAATCGGTAAATTCGGGGCAATCCTTCCAAATCAGGCAATGACGGTAGGATATACCGCAATAGAATTTAAGAAATTCGTTGCCGAATTTTTCCTGCACCGCTTCAATCAAAATTCTCGCTTCCTCGGTCGGGATTTCATCCGACGAGTGGTCGAGCATAACAAGGTCTTCATATTCGCCGTTTCCGCCCAAAGCGACGATATTCGCGCGGATAGCCGTTTCGTTATCCGCCATTTCGATTCCCATGCTTGCGGCTTCGAGAGGCGAGCGTCCTTTTGAATAAACGCGCGGATCATAGCCCATTACCGCTAAATTTGCGGTATCGCTTTCGGGAACCATTCCTTCGGGTACGGTTTCGACCATACCATTGAAGCCGTGGGAGGATAAATAGTTCATACAAGGTTTATTTGCCGCTTCAAGCGGTGTTTTTTTACCGAGGACGGCAATTTCGTTATCTGCCATTCCGTCGCCGAGCATTATTAAATATTTCACGTTTCTTCACCTTATTTCGTGTGTATATAAAACTACATGATATATTATAACAAAACACCGCATTGAAATCAATCGTTATTATGACTGTTTTTTATGTAAGAACGCAAAATTCGTTGACAAATCATTAGGTTTGAGATATAATTGTTACACATTTTTTGATAGGATTGATTTTATGAAGGTTGCAATTGTCGGCTCGCGCAGTATTGCCAGCGCCGATTTGAAAAGATACATCCCACCCGATGCGACGGTAATCATTTCGGGCGGCGCTGTCGGTATCGACACGCTTGCCGAAAAATATGCCGACGAGCGAGGACTTCAAAAGCTTATTTTTTATCCCAATTACGAGCTTTACGGAAAAAGCGCACCTTTGATACGCAACAAGCTTATCGTTGACAGCGCTGACCTTGTTATTGCCGTTTGGGACGGTGAATCGAAGGGCACCGAATTTACCATTTCCTACGCCAAGCGAAGAAACGTTCCGTGCGAGATTTATATTGTTTGAGTGTTTTTTAGTTTTTTGTTATTGCACTTTAAGAAACTTTTTGAAAAAAGTTTCTTAACAACTTCAAAAACTTTAAATACTTGAAAATCAATAAGAATCGAATAAAATTTCAGAGGGTGCTTTTTCAAAAAGCTGCCCTCTTTATTTTTTTAATATTAAATTTGTAATAAGGAGTTTTTGAGGGGAGTTTAAGAGGGGGGCTTTTTGCAAAAAGTCCCCCCTCTTGTTATTACCTTATTATTTCGTAAATAAGCGGCTTCTCGTTCGGCTTTTCTTCCGAAAAGGTTAACGATTCAAGCATTTTTGCCTGTGCCGATGAATGGTCGCTGATTGTCGAGGACTGCAAGATTGCGATAACGCTTCCCTTTTGCACCTTATCGCCGACACGCTTGATTTGGATAATGCCTGCGGTGTGGTCGATATTGTCCTCCTTTTTGCTTCTGCCTGCGCCGAGCATCATTGCTGCAACGCCGATGCCCGATGCTTCCGACGAGGCGATATAGCCGTCGCAGGGGGACAAGAGATTGGTTTTATAGGTTGCGTTTGCAAATTCATCAAGGTTATCGAGCGCAAAAGCATCGCCGTTTTGCAGTGTTATCCAATCGCAAAAGGTTTTAAAGGCGTTGCCGTTTTCAAGCGTTTCCTTAACCTTGGTTCTTGCTTCTTCGACCGAAATTCCCTTTGAAAGCGAAACCATTTCGGCGGAAAGGGTTATGCAGATTTCAAGCAGGTCTTTATCGCACCTGCCGTTTTTAAGCAGTGTGACCGCTTCGGCTACCTCCAAGGAATTGCCGATGCAAAAGCCGAGCGGTTTATCCATATCGGTGATGACCGACGACACGTTTTTGCCCGAAAGCTTGCCGATTTCGACCATTCCCTTTGCCAATTCACGCGCCGATTCAAGCGTTTTCATAAAAGCGCCGCTCCCCGTTTTTACGTCGAGCACGATGTTTTTTGCGCCGCCTGCCAATTTTTTACTCATTATGCTCGAAACGATAAGCGGTACGCTTTGCACGGTGGCGGTGACGTCACGCAGGGCATAAAGCTTTTTATCGGCGGGCGCGACGTTTGCGCCTGCGCCGCAGACGGTAAGTCCGCATTTCTTTGCGACAGACATAAATTCATCGGGCGATAAATCGATACGCATACCCTTTACGGCTTCGAGCTTATCGAGAGTGCCGCCCGTGTGTCCGAGCCCTCTGCCCGAAAGCTTAACTACGTTGCAGCCGAGAGAGGCGACGATAGGCGCGACGATGAGCGTCGTTTTGTCACCCACACCGCCGGTTGAATGCTTATCGACCGTGTTGTTGCCGAAATCGGTCAGGTCGAGCATATCGCCCGATTCCGCCATTGCTTTGGTAAGCGTTGCGGTTTCTTTATTCGTCATACCGTTTAGGCATATCGCCATTAAGAGCGCGGACGCTTGGTAATCGGGGATATTGCCGTTGACGTATTCTTTGACGAAGAAATTGATTTCTTCGTCGGTAAGCGGAAGATTGTTGCGTTTTTTATCGAGTATATCGTACATTCTCATAGCTTGAACCCATGCGGAAGGAGGTCTTTTAATAAAAGCTCGTCGATTCCGTCCTTGTGAGGAAGAATTATTTTGAATTTTTCGGCATCGCAAAATTCGGTCATAACCTGACGGCAGACACCGCAGGGATAGCATATTGTTTCGCCCGTTTTATCCTTGCCGCCGACGATTGCGATTGAAACGAAATCGGTCACTCCTTCGCTTATCGCCTTGAAAAACGCGACTCTTTCGGCGCAGACGGTTGGGGTGAAGGATGAATTTTCGATGTTACAGCCGACGTAGATATTTCCGTTTCCGCAAAGCAACGCCGCGCCGACCTTGAATCCCGAATAGGGTGAATAGGCGTTATTTGCCGCTTCAAGCGCAAGTTTTATAAGCTCGTTTTTCATAATTATTACATTTCTTTCGCAATTTTTACTATACGGCTCGTGCCAAGACGGGTTGCGCCGAGATTTATAAATTCCTCGGCATCGGCAATCGACGAAATACCGCCTGCCGCCTTGATTTTGAGCGTTTCGGGGCAATTTTCGGCGAACAGCTTTATATCCTCGACCGTTGCGCCGCCCTTTGAAAATCCCGTGCTCGTTTTGATGAAATCCGCGCCCGATTCGTGCACGATTTTGCACATCAGCTTCTTTTCGTCATCGGTCAAAAGGCAGGTTTCGATGATGACCTTAAGCACCTTGCCGACACAGGCGTTACGCACCGCAAGGATATCGTTTTTGACGTATTCGGTATCGCCGTCCCTAAGCGCGCCGATATTGATTACCATATCGATTTCGTCGGCGCCGTTATCGACTGCTTGCTTGGTTTCAAACGCTTTGCATTCGCTTGTCGTGTTGCCGTTGGGGAAGCCGACGACGGTGCAGACCTTTACCCTGCCCTTTAAGTAATCGCTTGCAAGCTTTACGTAGCAGGGCGGAATGCAGACCGACGCGGTTTTGAACCTTAACGCATCGTCGCAAAGCGCGATTATTTCGTCACGAGTTGCGGTTTGAAGGAGCAGAGTATGGTCGCAGTATGAAAGTATTTCGTTTATATTCATAATTTTTTTCTTCCTTATTTAAGATATATACATTGTAACACATTTTAAGGAGGATATGCAATACGTTTTTTAGTTAGGTTGGGTTTTAAAACGTAAAAAAAGAGATGCCTGCCACAAAAAGTAGCAGGCATTAGTAATTAAATTCAGCGCGGATTCACGCTATAAAATGATTACGCGTTTCTCTTTTTTGCGAAACAATCGCTGCAGTAAACAGGTCTGTCATCAGAGGGCTGGAAGGGAATCTTAGCTTCGCAGCCACATTCAGCGCAAACTGCGGTGAACATTTCTCTGGGAGCTTTGGTAGCCTGCTTTCTTGCGTCTCTGCAAGCCTTGCAGCGTTGGGGCTCGTTTTGGAAGCCGCGTTCAGCGTAGAATTCCTGTTCGCCTGCGGTGAAAACGAATTCGTTGCCGCAATCTTTGCAAGTGAGTGTCTTGTCTTCGTACATTGGTGGATCTCCTCTTGTGGTTGAATTTTAAATTTCCCTGTTCGGGTTATTTGATTAATGGGGCAAATTATCAGCGTCGCCGACTATTTGCTTTAGCTTGGTTCTTATCCGAAAAACGGCATTTTGGATACTGCGAACGCTTTTTCCGGTTGCGAATGCAATCGATTCATAGGGCATATCTGCCAAATAAAGCTCAAATACCGTTTTTTCAAACGGCGACAAGGCTTTAAAAACCAAGTCGAATAAAAGCTTTACTCTTTCGCTGTCGAGATGTACCTCCTCGGCAGACGGGGTTATGCGTTCCGCTTCGATAACATCGGGCAACGATACCGTTTTGGACGTTTGGCTTGCGTACTTGCGTACGCCGCTGATAATGCTGTTACGCACACAAAGAGAAGCAAACGTTGAAAATGCGGAAGACTTCCCATCGTAGTTTCTTACAGCCTTCAGCAGACCGATAAGTCCTTCCTGAAATAAATCGTCATAATTCGAAGGATCTTGATCGATTTGTCTGATATGAAAATCGAGAACGCGTTTATAGGTTCTTGCGAGGAGCTCAAACGCTTGTTCATCACCCTTTTTGGCGGAGGCGATAAGCGCCTCTTCGCTTGGTTGGGACAATTTTTCCTGCGTAATGGACAACACGTTTTAAATCCTCCAAAGTCGCCGAAACTTTAAAGTAGAATTCGGCATACTACTCTGTGTATATGATTA
>JAZTXY010000027.1:0-2206 GCA_045636665.1 Eubacteriales bacterium | reverse complement strand
GGTATCGATTATAAGGTAACCCTTGTAAGCCTTGGCAACCCTCATTGCGTAATCTTCAGCGATAAGGTAGACGCTATCAACGTACAAGCAATCGGTTCCGAGTTTGAAAACTGTGAATATTTCCCCGAAGGGATTAATACGGAATTCATTCGCGTGGTAAACAAGGTAACGATTAAGATGCGTGTATGGGAACGCGGTTGCGGTGAAACTTGGGCATGCGGCTCGGGGGCTTGTGCGGCGGTTGTTGCGGCTGTACTTGCAGGATATTGTGAAAAAGATACCAACGTAACGGTAAAATTGCGCGGCGGTGACTTGACGGTTAACTATCATTCGGATGGTACGATTGAATTGCTCGGTAGCGTGAAGACCGTTTACGAAGGTATGTTCGAAATTTAAAGTAGGTAGGATCTTTCAATGGATGTTTTTTACGAGGAAAGCGCAATAGCGAATAATTCGGAAAAAAAGCAGAAAAAATATAATATTTTAAGCATAGCGTCGGGTGTGTTTATCGCCTTGGCCATCTTTTGGGTAATCATCGGTTTCAATACGATAGATATCACCTCGCCTGGTGCTTGGTTGGCTTGGGGTATGGTTTTCCTTTGGCTTCTTGCAGCGTGGTTTTTACTGCGTATGTGGAAGTTCCGCATTAATATCAGCTATGATTATGTGTTTGTATCGGGGGAATTGCGTATTTCCAAGGTCATCAATGTCAATAGAAGAAAGTTAGTGGCGCGCATCGATTGTGAGGATATGATTCAGTTCGGTGACGTGGATAATCCTTCCTTTGACCGTTTTAGAAACGATCCCAACGTAAAAACGGTGCTTTGTACCTCTAATGATATTGCTGCTGATGGTAAGTTCTTTATGTATGTTTTAGCGGAATATAACGGTAGAAAGCTGTTTGTGTTGGAATGCCGAGAGTTGATGTTGATGAACATCTTAAAGTTTGCAAAGCGTAATAAACTCGAAAGTGATTACGTGGCACAAGAAAAGAAGCAGGCAAAAGCATGATATATTTAGATAACGCTGCGACGACGAAACCCTCTTTAACGGCATTCGACCGAGCTAGCGCATACGTAACGGAAAAATTTTATAACCCTTCGGGTATGTATAACGAGGGGTTTGCATTACAGAGCGAGCTGAAAAAGGCGCGCTCCGTTTTGCTTTCTAAAATAGCGGACGAGACCTTCTTCGAGTTGGTATTTACCTCTTGTGGAACGGAATCGGATAACCAAGCCATCTTTTCCTTCGCAAAAAGGGGAAATGCTGTAACGACCGCTGGAGAACATTCTGCTGTGAGCGCGGCTTTTCACGAGCTGAAAAACCGTGGTGTTGCGGAGCCTCGTTTTGCGCCGTTAGAAAAGGATGGCAGGGTAAACGTGAAGGCATTGCTTGATTTGGTGGATGAAAAGACTTCATTTGTGTCCGTTATGCACGTGAATAATGAAATCGGCGCAATCAACGACGTCAACGCTATCGCAAAGCTTGTAAAGCAAAAAAATCCTCGCGTCATTTTCCATTGTGATGGCGTGCAAGGATATGGCAAAATTCCCTTTAAGCTGGGCAAAGAGATTGATTTATATTCGATTAGCGCGCATAAAATCGGTGGACTGAAAGGGGTGGGCGCTTTGATTAAGCGCAAAACCTTGCAATTACCCCCGTATCTTATCGGCGGCGGGCAAGAAGGCGGTAGAAGAAGCGGTACGGAAAACGTATTCGGCATCCAGCATTTTCAATATGCGGCAGAAGAGAAATTTGCCACCTTAAAAGCGGATTTCGAAAGGTTAAAAGGCTATCGAGAACTGCTTTGGTCTTTGCTTGATAAAGAGGTTTATACCCGCTTATCTTCGGAAATGGGGACACCGTATATTTTGAGCGTAGCGGCGGTCGGTTTGCGAGGGGAAATCCTCTTACATATGGCAAATGATAAGGGTTTGATTATCGGTACGGGTTCTGCTTGCTCTTCGAATGCAAAAAATCGTTACAGTAAAGTGATTTTGGCTTGCGGTTACGATGAAAAAACAGCGGACGGCGTTTTGCGTATAAGCTTCTCTCCCTTGTCGACGGAGAATGAGGTGGATAAGGCAATCGTTATTCTCAACGAAATTGCTCACGATTTATCAAAAAGGATGAAATAAGAATGAAAAAAGTAATTATTATCCGCTATGCGGAATTGTATTTGAAAGGAAAAAATAGAGGATTTTTC
>JAZTXY010000026.1:0-9706 GCA_045636665.1 Eubacteriales bacterium | reverse complement strand
ACCTTATAACATCGCGAGTGTCGAGCGTTTGGCGTTCCCACAAAACAGGTTTTGTGGGGCAATCAGCGAGGCGCGAGCACACGATGTTCACAAAAAACGGGGAAAATTCGAAGAATTTTTCACGAGAGCGAAGCGACCTATCACCTCATGTTCCGGAGGAATTTTATGTCTTTTATCGAAGCTCGCGGAGTTGAATTTTACTATTCGCCCGAAGAAGACAAAGTAATAAACGGCATCGACCTTAAGATTGAAAAGGGCAGCTACGTTGCCATTCTCGGTCATAACGGCTGCGGCAAAAGCACCCTTGCAAAGCTGCTTTGCGGTATTATTGAACCGACCGAGGGACAAATACTTGTCGACGGAATGGACACCGCAAACGAGGACTGCTCGTTTGACATCCGCAAAAAGTGCGGTATGGTATTCCAAAACCCCGACAACCAATTGGTCGCAAGTATTGTCGAGGAGGACGTGGCTTTTGCTCCCGAAAATCTCGGTCTTCCGCGTGAGGAGATTCGCAAACGCGTTGACGATGCGCTGAAAACCGTCGATATGACGAAATACGCAGGACATTCCACCCATAAGCTTTCGGGCGGACAGAAGCAACGTATTGCAATCGCGGGTATCCTTGCGATGAGTCCCGAATGCATCGTTTTTGACGAAGCGACCGCAATGCTCGACCCTACGGGCAGAAAAGAGATTGTCGCGGCGATGAAACGGCTTAACAGAGAAATCGGCATTACCGTCGTTACCATTACCCACTATATGAACGAAGCGGTCGAGGCCGACAGAATTATCGTTATGAACCGCGGTGAAATTATTGCAGACGGCACACCGAAGGAGATTTTTTCGGAGGTCGAAAGGCTTAAATCGGTTTCGCTCGCCGTACCTCAGGTTACCGAATTGCTTTATCAGTTAGAGCAGGACGGACATAATTTGCCGCGCGGTATTATACACGCAATGGATGCCGCCGACGTGCTTGACGCATTTATCGGAGGGCAAAAATGAAAAATTACGCGCTTGAATTTAAAAACGTAAGCGTTATTTACGGCGAGGGCTCGCCCTTTCGTAAGGCCGCGCTTAACAATATAACCACCTCGTTCCCCAAGGGCGAGATAACCGGCATTATCGGTCACACGGGAAGCGGTAAAAGCACGCTTGCATCGCTTACCAACGGACTTTTAAAGCCGACAAGCGGCGAAATTCTGCTTGACGGCGAGAATATCTGGGCAAAGCCGAAGGAAATGATAAAAATCCGAAGCCGTGTCGGTTTGGTTTTCCAATATCCCGAATATCAGCTTTTCGACGAAACGGTCGAGGACGATATAGCTTTCGGTCCGAAGAATATGAAGCTTTCCGACGAGGAGATAAAGACTCGCGTTAAGCTTGCCGCACAGTTTTGCGGTTTGAGCGAAAAGGAGCTTAGACGCTCACCCTTTGAGCTTTCGGGCGGACAGAAAAGGCGCGCCGCCATTGCAGGCGTTCTTGCGATGCGCCCCGAAATATTGGTGCTTGACGAACCTGCCGCAGGGCTTGACCCCAAGGGCAAGGAGGAAATTCTTTCGGGCTTGGTGGAATATAAAAACACCTATGGCGCAACACTGCTTATAATTTCGCACAGTATGGAGGATATTGCAAAATATGCCGACGAGATACTTGTTATGAAGGACGGCGAAATTTATATGCAGGGCGGTGTTGAGGATATATTTATGCAGGCAGAACGGCTTTTCGATGCAAATCTCGACCTGCCTCAGATAACCAAGCTTTTTATCGAGCTGAAGAAGCGCAACCTTGTAAAGGATACCGACGTTTACAGCGTCGGCTATGCAAAAAAAGAAATCGAGAAATTAATAACCGCAAAATAAACCTTTTGGACAAAATTAGGAACACAAAATGCTTAAAGACGTAACGTTCGGTCAATATTATCCCGGCAATTCGCTTTTGCACAGAACCGACCCGAGAATAAAGCTTTTGATACTTATCGAATATTTGATTTTCGTGCTTGTCGCAAGCAGTGAGCTTGCGGCGGCAGTATCGCTTTCCTTTACGGTATTTCTTATCGCCGTTTCGGGTGTTAAGTTCAGAATACTGATAAAATCGGTAAAGCCGCTTATTTTCGTGCTGATATTCACCGCTGTGATAAATTTGTTTTTCACAACGGGCGAAAGCGAACCGCTTGTTGATTGGAAATTTATAACTATATATAAGGAAGGCATCCGCAATGCGGTGATGATGCTTTTGCGCTTGCTTTCGCTCGTTTTGGGCTCGAGCGTGCTTATTTCGTTCACAACGAGTCCGCTTGAGCTTACCGATGCTATCGAAAGCGTTCTTTCGCCGCTTAAGGTCATCCGCGTGCCCGTTCACGAGTTTGCGATGATGATGTCGATCGCGCTTCGCTTCATCCCCACCCTTATCGAGGAAACGAACAAGATAATATCCGCGCAAAAGGCAAGATGCGCCGATTTCGAAAGCGGAAATATCTTTAGGCGCATCAAGGCGCTTATTCCGATACTCATTCCCCTTTTCGTTTCGGCGGTACGACGCGCCGAGGAGCTTGCCGATGCAATGGAATGCCGTTGCTATCACGGCGGTGACGGCAGAACGAAGCTTAAGGTGATGAAATCCTGCGCGCGAGATTACGTTTTCTTCGCGTTCACTACCCTTTTGACGGTCGCAATTTTCTTCATTAACAATATAACGGTCGCAGGAATAATTGAATTATGCAGGGATATATTCTAAAAATTGCATATAAGGGCACAAATTACTGCGGTTGGCAGGTACAGCCCGAAAAGCTTACTGTGCAAGCGGTGATTCAAGCCGCGTGCGAATCGGTTTTCGGATGCAGGGTTGACGTTACGGGCTGCAGCAGAACCGATTCGGGCGTACACGCAAGGGGCTTTGTCGCTTTGGTAAGCGGTAAAGAGCTGCCGAGCATTCCCCTAAATTCGCTTCCGCTTGCGATAAACACAAAATTGCCCGAGGATATTGCCATTCTCGAAGCAAGCGTTGCTCCCGACGGGTTTCATCCCCGTTACGGCGCAAAGGGCAAGGAATACGTTTACACAGTTCATAACAGCCGTCTGCGCGACCCGTTTACTGCCGATACCGCTTGGCAGTTTCAAAGGCATATCGACGAAGATATTGCGAACGCGCTTTGCAAGGAATTTGTCGGCAGACACGATTTTTCGGCATTTATGGCGAGCGGCTCGAAAATAATCGATGCCGTACGCGAAATTAAATACTTCAACGCCGTACGCGAGGGTGAAAACGTCATCTTTACGGTTGCGGCGGACGGATTCCTTTATAATATGGTAAGAATTATGGTCGGCACCGTCGTCGAGGCGGCATCGGGTACAAGGCTTTTGCCGATAAAGGAAATTATCGACTCGCGCGACCGCGCAAACGCGGGTATAACCGCACCCGCAAAGGGCTTGACGTTAAACAAAGTTTTTTATTAAAGGAACAAATATGGGCGCTTTTTCTTGGTTTAAGGACAAAAACACAAAAAAGAATAAGCAAGAAACTCCCACGGTGCAATCGCATTACATTAAGCTTGCGCGCAAGGCGTCGTTTATGCGTTACGCGGTGCTTCTGTTCATCGTTTTGTTCGGGGTTTATTCCTTTTCCTTCCACAGCAGTGAAATAACCGTTGATAACTTCGATTATATGATGAAGTTTTTAAACGTGGGTGAGGACGAGGAAACCTTTAAGGGCAGTCTTATTTCCTTCGACGGAAGCACAGGCAACCGCGGACTTATTTACAAGGGTGATTTGGCGGTGCTTAACGAAAACGGACTTACCGTTACCGGCTGGGATGCCGAGGTGATTTTGCGCGACAGCTTTTCGTTTGACCATCCGAAGATAATCGAAAACGGGAAAAATATTTTCTGTTACGACTTGGGCGGTAAGGAATTGCGGATATTCAATTCCTATTCCCGTCTTTCGAAAATGAATTTCGATTATCCGATACATTTTGTCGATGCATCGGCAAACGGCGAGTTTTGTGTTGTAAGCTCGGCAAAGGGATATCGCTCGGCGGTTTACGTTTACGACAGCGAATTCCGCATTCGCTATTCGCGCTTTTTCAGCGATAAATATGCAAACTTTGCCGCAATGTCGCCAAACGGTCAGGAATTTATCGTTGCGGCGCAATATTCCAAAAACGGCAACCTTGCAACCCAGATATCGAAATTCTCGATAAACTCGAAGGATGCGGTATTCTCGCAGGAATTCATAGGAGAGATACCCTTAGGCATATATTACACAGAAAACGGCTACCGTCTGCTTACCACGGACACGCTGAGATCGTTCAACGAAAATAACGAAATCGTTTCGGAAATATCCTTTGCCAACCGCAAATTGCTTTCGGGCAAGGTTTTCGGAGCGCGTTCATTGATAAATTACGGGCTCGAAGGTCTTTCGGGCGGTACCGAAACGGTAATCTACCGCAACGACGGAAGCGTTGAATATACAAAACGGTTTGACACGGCGCTTTCCGATGCAACCGTTTGCGGAAACGTTCTTTATACCCTCTCCCCCGGTGTGCTTACGGTTTGCAATATCGAAAGCGGCGAGGAGGAAAAATACGAAATACCCACGTCCTATTCGGCTTTGGTGCGCGACGGCGATTCGATAATACTGTTCTCGGAAAACCAAGCGGAATACTTTAACAAGGACAGCTTTTTAGGAAAGGATGAATCAAAATGAGCTTTTTACTTGACTTTATTATAATTGCAATAATCGCGATTACGGTATATTTTGCGGCTAAAAACGGTTTTGTAAAGACGGCGATAAGCGCGCTTTCGTTTGTAATATCCATTGCGCTTACCGCAGCTTTCGCATCCCCTCTCGAGCAGGCGCTTATGGAAGCTCCCTTTGCCGAAACGGTTGAAACGTCGGTTACCGATATGGTTAAGGACTCTATCTTCGACGAAGAAGGGCTTCAACAATTCGTAAACGGCGAATCCGAAGGGCTTAACGCATTGCTTTCGCTCGCAGGGGTTGAAAAAAGCGATTTTATCGATTGGTATAACAGCGAAAGCGCAAACGGCGAGGACGTTTTAACACGCGCGGCGGAATTTATTTCCAAGCCGATAGTAAGTCTTCTCGCAAAGCTTACGGCAATCGTTATACTTTACATAGGAACGCAAATTTTACTTGCCATTGCGGCATTCTTCCTTAACAAGCTTGCAAATCTTCCCGTGCTTCGTACGGCAAACAAGGGTCTTGGCATACTTTTGGGCTGTGTTCTTGCGCTTTTCCGCGTTTGCCTTTTCTGCTTTATAATGAACCTGCTTATCGAAAACGCAAGTTTCCTTAACAGCGACTTTTTGTCGGGGCTCGATCCGCAAAGCACGTTCCTGTTTAAGCTTTTGGGTGAAATCGAAGCGTTCGCGTTCTTTATGTAAAGCATAAAAAAGAGGTCTAAAAGGTTTTGTTTTCGCAACAATCGGAAACAATATGGTGTGAAAAATGAAAAATATCCCGAATATACTCTCCTTTATCAGATTGTTAATGATTCCCGTTTTCGTTTATACCTATTTCGCATTTGACACGATGCCCCATTCGCTTATCGCGGCAGGCGTTTATATGCTTGCCTGGATAACCGACGCATTGGACGGATATCTTGCAAGGCGAAATAATTGGATAACCGACCTTGGCAAATGGCTCGATCCGCTTGCCGACAAGGCGATGCAGTTTACGGCGGCAATATGCTTTGCCGTTGACAATCTTGTGTTTCTTCTTGTGGTTATCCCCATGTTCATCAAGGAAACGCTTATGCTCATCGGCGGAATGGTCGTTATCAAGCGCAAGCACGTTGTCGTTCAGGCGCTTTGGTACGGCAAGGTCGCAACGATAATTCTTTTCGGCTGCGCATTCTTCAGAATCATATTCCGCGAAAGCCTTATTTTCGACATTACCGTGGCAATGCTTATCCTTACCACAATGATATTTGCGTTGGTAATGTACTGCATAAGAACGATGAAAACCTTGGCAGACACAAACGAATCAAACAAAACCGATGGCAAATAACGAGGTGATTTTTTAGATGGAATTAAAAAGATGCTCGCGCTGTAAGATGCGCCCTGCGATAATTTTCGTCCAGAAAAACGTTGGCGGCAAGATTACCAGCGAGGGTTTTTGCATTAAATGCGCCCAAGAGCTTGGCATTAAGCCGATTGACGATATTATAAATCAAATGAATATAAGCCCCGAGGAGCTTGATGCGATAAGCGAGGGAATGAACGAAATGATTCCCTTTGAAAACGAAGGTGACGAGGAGGGCAGAGCTCCCTCGATCGACATCAATTCCTTTTTCGGCAACAACAAGCCTGTTGAAAGCAACGACAAAGCAAACGAAAACGAAGCAAGGGGTAACGCAAAGCCCAAGGAAAAGGGCAAAAGAGGTATGAGCTACCTGCGCGATTTTTGCATTTGCCTTACCGAACGCGCAAGAGAAAACAAGCTTGACAATATTATCGGACGTGATAACGAGCTTGAACGCGTTATTCAAATTCTCACAAGACGTCAAAAGAACAACCCCTGCCTTATCGGTGAGCCCGGTGTCGGTAAGACCGCAGTTGCCGAAGCACTTGCACAGAAAATCGCAAGCGGCGAGGTGCCTTATAAGCTTAAGGACAAGGAAATTTATCTTGTCGATATGACTGCAATCGTTGCAGGCACTCAATTCCGCGGACAGTTTGAAAACCGTATGCGCGGACTTATTGAGGAAACCAAAAAATCGGGCAACGCGATACTCGTTATCGACGAGGTTCATTCCATCGTCGGCGCAGGCAATGCCGAGGGCGGTATGAATGCCGCAAATATCTTGAAGCCCGCGCTTTCACGCGGTGAGATTCAGCTTATCGGCGCAACGACGCTTAAGGAATACCGCCAATATATCGAAAAGGATGCCGCGCTTGAGCGCCGTTTCCAACCCGTTATGATTGGCGAGCCCTCGATTGAGGACAGCGTTAAGATACTTTTGGGCATCAAAAAATACTATGAATCGCACCACGGAATCAATATTCCCGACTATCTCGTGCGCAGAATGGTTACCCTTTCCGAGCGATATATTACCGACCGCTTTCTTCCCGACAAGGCGATTGACCTTATGGACGAGGCGTGCGCGCACATGGCGATGCATTCGCCGCTTATAACCGAAATTTCGGAAATCAGCGATGAAATAAAGAAAATTCGCGACGAGCTTTCTCCGCTTGAAAGCAAGGATACTCCCGAGGACGAGGATTTCCGCCGTATTGCGGAATTGAAATCGAATCTGCTTCAAAAGGAGGCTCGCTTTAACGAGCTTTCTGCAGAAAGAGATAAGCTTTGCCTTTCCGACGGCGAAATCGCGCGTGTTATTGAGGTTTGGACGGGAATCCCCGCAACCAACATCAGCGAAAACGAATTTGTTAAAATCGAACGTCTTGAGGACGAGGTCAAAAAGCGCATTATCGGTCAGGACAATGCCGTTTCCTCGGTCGCAAAGGCAATAAAGCGCTCGCGCGCAGGCATTTCTTATAAAAAGAAGCCGGTTTCGTTCATTTTTGCAGGAAGCACGGGTGTCGGCAAGACCGAGCTTGTAAAGGTTTTGGCGCGTTATCTTTTCGATTCGCCCGAAGCATTGATTCGCCTTGATATGAGCGAATTTATGGAAAAGCATTCGGTTTCGCGCATTATCGGCTCGCCTCCCGGATACGTCGGATATGACGATGCGGGTCAGCTTACCGAAAAGATTCGCAGAAAGCCCTATACCGTGATTCTTTTCGACGAGATTGAAAAGGCGCATCCCGACGTTATGAACATTCTGCTTCAGATACTTGACGACGGCAGAATCACCGATGCGCACGGCAAAGAGGTTAATTTTGAAAACACGGTTATAATTATGACCACAAACGCAGGCAGTAACGAGGGCGGCTCGGTTGCGGGCTTCGGCGAAAGCGTCCAAAGCAACGAGAGGACAAAGGTTATGAAGGCGTTGGAATCCTTCCTGCGTCCCGAATTTATCAACCGCGTTGATGAAATCGTTGTGTTCAACCGTCTTACCAAGGCAGATTTCAACGAGATTTGCAAGATTATGCTTGGCGATTTGCAAACCGTACTTGCCGAAAAGGGCATAACCTTCAATTATACCGACAAGCTTGTGGAATACCTTACCGAAAAGGGCTATTCCGAAAAATACGGCGCAAGAAATCTTCGCCGTCTTATTCAGACCGACGTTGAGGATGAGCTTGCAAACGAAATTGTTGCATCCTACCGTGAGCCGATTACAAAAATTTCGGTCACGGTCAAAAACGACAAGGTAAAAGTAACCACACTTAAATAATTTTAAACAAAGAAGATTTTTCTATGGACAGAAACCAAAGCACCCGAAACGGATTTTCGGGCAACCAAGAAAAATTGAAAACAAAAACCGTTACCGATTCCTATGGCGACGACGGATTGACCTTCTCCCCCGAGGAAATGCACCCGATTGAGGTTGCGGACGCGCTTGAAAGCGACCTTGTAATGGGTAAAACCCAAAAGCAGGTCAAAAAAGCTCGCAAGCTTTTTGGTGTCAACGAATTAAAAAGCGAATTTGCGCTTTCCTTCCGCGACAGCCTTAAAAACCAGCTAAAGGGTCTTATCGGCATATTCCTTACCCTTTCCTCGGTGATAATGTATATCTACCGTCCCGACGTACCGAGCTATTTGGCAATGGCATTCGTTATTGCGGCGATAACCGCGCTTAATGCCTTTGCCGAATACCGAGCAAGCATTGCTTTGCGCCTGCCGAAGAAATATTCCTCGCTTAAGGCAAAGGTCGTGCGCGACGGCGATGAAAGCATGATCGATTCGAGATTGCTTGTACCGGGCGACGTTATCGTGCTTGAGGAGGGTATGATGGTGCCTGCCGATTGCCGACTTATCGACGATTTGAATTTTGCGGTACTTGAAACGCACGTCAGCGGTCAAGCGGCAAGCGCGCACAAGGATTCGCGTTATCTTGCAAAAAGCGGTAACGAGGTAATTTGCGCCAACAGCGTTTACGCAGGCAGTATTGTAACCTCGGGCCACGCAAGTGCAATCGTTTGCCGTATCGGCAATGAAACACTTGCAAAAAGAATGCGTACGGGCAAGGACGAAAGCACCCCCTCGATTATGAAATACGTCCACGCGGTTTGCAAAACCGTTTCGGTCGTTTCGGTCATCGCCTGCTTCACGTTGCTCGCAATCGGTGTTATTTGCAATTCCGACGTTACCGAATGGTTCATTCCCGCGCTTGCGATAGGAGCAAGCTCGCTTGCCGACAGTATGGTTTCGCTTTGCGCAGCCTCGCTCGGATTTGGCGTTAAGAAGATGGCGGAGGATGGCACAGTTGTAAAAAAATACGACTGTATCGGCACGCTTGCAAAGACAAACACGGTTATGTGCGGTAAAAACCTTGCGTTTCCGCCGAAAAGAATCGCACTTACGGGGCTTTTCCTTTCGGGAAGAAATTACGACCGCGAAAAACGTCCCGACGAAGCGGCAGAGGAGCTTTTGAAGCTTCTGCTCATTTGCTCGGACGCGCGCAAGATTACCGCCGCAGAAAAGAAAAAAACGCGCGGTCTTCCCGAATACAAGGGAAACGCGCTTGACGATGCTATTGTTGAATATTTCGGCGAATGGAACAAGCCGATTGGCGACATACGCGATAACTACATCCGTATGGATGCCGAATATA
>JAZTXY010000025.1:0-12218 GCA_045636665.1 Eubacteriales bacterium | reverse complement strand
TTCCACGGTGTTTCGGGCTTTGACACCGAAAGCGGTAAGATAAAGGCATCAAACGGCGAAAGCTTTTCCGACAGATTCGGCTCGTTGATTTGCAAATATGCCGAAACCGATAAAAGAATCGCCGCAATCACCGCGGCTATGCCCGACGGTACGGGCTTATCCGAATTTGCAAAGCGCTTCCCCGAACGGTTTTTCGACGTCGGCATTGCCGAGGAGCACGCGCTCACCTTCGCCTGCGGTCTTTCGGTTGCGGGAATGGTGCCCGTCTTTGCGGTATATTCCACCTTTGCACAACGCGCATTTGACCAATTGATACACGATGCGGCATTGCAAAATCTTCACGTCATAATCGCGCTTGACCGCGCAGGTCTTGTCGCAAACGACGGCGCAACGCACCACGGCATTTTCGATACCGCGTTTATTTCGGAGATACCCAACGTTACGTTCTGTTCTCCCAACAGCTTCGATTCGCTTGAAAAATGCTTCCTCGAAGCAATCAACGCGCAAGGTCCCGTTGTTATCCGCTACCCGAAAAGCGGTGATATCGATTGCGGCGGCTTTGAAGCGTTAAACGGCGCAATCTTTAAGGATTTCGGAGTCAAGCCCGAAAACGCAATAATCACCTACGGCAGATTGCAGGAAAACGCAGTCCTTGCGGCAGAAATTTTGAATAACCGAGGCAAGTCGGCAAGGGTTATAAGCCTAACTTCCCTTTCGCCCTTGCCTATCGAAAATATCATCAAGCTTCTCGACGGCATCAACAACGTCGTGTTTGCCGAGGAGGGCATTAAAAACGGCGGTATCGCACAGCGTCTTTGCGCCGAACTGACCGAAAGAGGTCTGCTTGACGGCAAACGTTTCACCATCAAAGCAATCGACGGCATTTTCCCCGAGCACGGAAGCAATAACGACCTTTTGGATTCGCTTTCGCTTTCGCCCGAATCGATTGCAAACGCTTTGGGGGAATAAAAAATGCGACTTGATTTGTTTCTCACCGAAAACGGCTTTTTCAAAAGCCGAAGCAAGGCGCAAGCGGCGATAAATTCGGGCAACGTTACCGTAAACGGCAAAAAGGCAGAAAAAGCATCGCTTGAAATCAACGGCGACGAGGATATCCGCGTTATAAACACCGAACGCTTCGTTTCCCGTGCGGGCGAAAAGCTTTTCCACGCAATAAACGAATTCGGCATCGACGTAAAAGGTATGACCGCGCTTGACATCGGCGCATCGACGGGCGGATTTACCGACTGTCTGCTTCAAAACGGCGCAAAAAAGGTCTATTCCCTCGACGTCGGCACGGCGCAGTTAGCCGATGATTTGCGAAACGACAGCCGTGTTACGGTTATGGAAAATTTCAACGCGCGATATGCCAAGCGCGATGATTTCGACGATGAAATCGATATTATCGTTATGGACGTTTCGTTCATTTCGCAAACGCTCATCTACCCTGCCTGCGAGGATATTTTAAGCTCGGGCAAGATTATGATAACCCTTATCAAGCCGCAATTCGAAGCAGGCAAAAAGCATATCGGCAAGGGCGGTATCGTGCACGATAAGGACGGCAAAATCATTAAAGAAATACTTGAAAAAACAGATGCGAGCGCATCACATTTCGGATTTACCCGAAAAGGAATAACCGATTCGCCGATAGTCGGCGGTGACGGCAACAAGGAATACCTTGCACTTTTTATAAAAAATTAATTCAAGGGGGGCAACACAAATGACGGTCAACAAAATACTTCTCTTCATAAGCCCCAAAGGAAACGTCGGAGAAGCAGAAATAATGCCTATAGAAGCGATGCTCGATTCGGTCGGCATTACTCACGAAAGATATATAAACGGCAACGAATACGATTTCGATGCCATAATCGCCTTGGGCGGCGACGGCACGATGCTTAACGCGGCGCGCCTTGCGTTTCGCAAAAACAAGCCGATAATGTCGATAAACTTCGGCACGCTCGGTTATATGAGCGGACTTGAAAACAGCGAAATTTCGATGCTTTCCGCGCTGAAAAGCGGTTTTGACACCGAAAAAAGAATGCTTTTGGACGTAAAGGTTGTCCGTAACGGCGAAATCGTCGCAACCTCGACCTCGCTTAACGAGGCGGTGATTTCAAGACGCGCCGACGGCGATATCGCAAGCTTCGACCTGCTTTGCGACGGCGCAACGGTTTGTACCTACCGCGCAGACGGTATTATTTTCGCAACGCCGACGGGATCCAGCGCTTACGCAATGAGCGCAGGCGGCCCTATTATCGATACGAAGCTCGATGCGTTTTGCGTCTGCCCGATATGTCCCCATGCACTCGGCGCAAGAGCAATGGTATTTTCACCCAATTCACGTCTTGAAGCGGTCAATAACAACAAGCTTGAAAACGGCAACATACTTATTTCCGACGGCAGAAGCGTTATCGACCTTAACCTCGGCGATAGGATAATCGTTACAAAATCCGACCGCACGCTTGAGCTGATAAAGCTTAAAAAGGACGCCTTTTACGAAACCCTTTACAATAAAATGTCTTAAAGGACCGACGATTATGAAAAGTATAAGACA
Organism: Eubacteriales bacterium; assembly: GCA_045636665.1. Taxonomy (GTDB): domain Bacteria; phylum Bacillota; class Clostridia; order Oscillospirales; family CAG-382; genus Coliplasma. The sequence goes on along the minus strand of JAZTXY010000025.1, from coordinate 9,664 downwards.
GTCAAAAATACTTGAGCTTATAAAAGAACATAACATCGACACCCAAGAGGAGCTTCAGGCAAAATTAAAGGAATGCGGATTTAACGTCACTCAAGCGACGGTATCGCGCGATATCCGCGAGCTCGGCATCGTTAAATCGAACAACGGCGACGGAAATTACAAATACCGCGCAGGCAAGGAGCATATTTCGGTTGAAATAAGCAGTAAATTTGCGTTTATTCTCCGCCAAGCGGTCGCATCGGTCGCGTGCGCAAACAACCTTATCGTCGTAAAGACCTACACGGGTATGGGCTCTGCCGCAGGTGCGGCGGTCGACCAAATGGAATTGTCGGGCGTTATCGGCACGCTCGCGGGTGACGATACTTTGCTTATCATCGCAAGCGATAACGAAAACGCTTCGGAAATTACCGCAATACTTAAAGATCTGATCTGAAATTCGGAGTAATTTATGCTGAATTCGATTTATATTGAAAACATCGCGCTGATAAAAAAGCTTTCGCTCGAGCCCGATTGCGGCTTTTGTGCCTTCACGGGCGAAACGGGTGCGGGTAAAAGTATTATTATCGATTCGTTGGGACTGCTTTGCGGTGCAAGAAGCGATAAGGATATCATCCGCACGGGTGAGGATGAAGCGACGGTCGAGGGTATTTTTTCGGTAAACGATACCGCAAAAAAGCATCTTGCCGAATATGATATCGAGCCAGAGGAAGACGGCACGATTGCCGTTTTGCGCAAGATATCGCGTGACGGGCGCTCGAGCGCAAAAATAAACGGCAGAAACGTTCCGCTTTCAAGACTTAAGGCGGTTATGTCGCAGCTTCTTTCCATCCACGGTCAGCAGGATACCCAAGCGTGTGCCGATAACGGCAGACAGCTGTCGATGCTCGATTCCTTTGCAAAGAACGAATCGGTCTTTAACGTATATACCGAAAAATATAATGTATTCAAGTCTGTCGAGCAAAAGCTCGATTCGTTAAACGAGGATGAGCGCGAACGGGAATTGCGCTTAGATATGCTTAAATACCGCGTAAACGAATTAAAATCGGCTAACGTCAAGGTCGGCGAACGTGACGAGCTTGAAGCCGAAAGAAAACGACTTGCAAACAGCGAAAAAATCGTATCGAACGCGAGCGAGGCATACGCTATGCTTTATGCTCGTGACGGCTCGGCAATCGAATCGGTCGATACCGCAATCGGCGCTGTATCCTCTCTTTTGGGCATAATCCCCGAAGCCGACGAGCTTTACAGCCGTCTTGAAAACACAAAATACGAGCTCTTGGATATTGCCGACACCGTAAAAGCATATACCGATACCGACGGCGAAAACGTTCAAGCGCGTCTTGACGACGTTGAAACACGCCTTGAGCTTATCAAAAAGCTTGAAAAGAAATACCGCGTAGATGCAAACACCTTCCCCGAGCTTTTGGAGGAATGGAAAAACGAGCTTGAAGTAAGCGAAAACGCCGAGGAAGAAAAGGAACGCCTTACAAAAGAGCTTGCAATTGCCAAAAAGGCGTTGTTCGAAGCGGGCGAAGCGCTTACCTCCACAAGAAGGATCGCCGCAGGTATGCTGTGCGAGCGCGTTTCGGAAGAGCTTAACGAGCTTGATATGCCGGGAGTGAGATTCTCGGTTACCATGCGCCAAAGCAACTTTACCGAAAACGGCAAGGATTTTGCCGAATTTCTCATTTCGGCGAATAAGGGTGAAGAGCCCAAGCCGTTGTCAAAAATTGCATGGGGCGGTGAGCTTTCGCGAATTATGCTCTGCTTAAAATGCGTTTTTGCCGACAGTGAATCGATCGGAACGCTTATCTTCGACGAAATCGACACCGGTGTTTCGGGCAGAACGAGCGAAAAAATAGGCATCCGCCTTAAAAACGCAACCGACGGCAAGAAAACGCAAATTATCTGCGTTACCCACTCGGCAATACTCGCCGCAAAGGCAGACGCTCATTATAAGATCTCCAAAAAGGAAACCGACGGCAGAGTTATCACCAACGTCGAAAAGCTCGACCGACTCGGCAGACGTGACGAGCTTGCGCGCATTATGGGCGGTGTAAACGTCACCGAAACAGTGCTTAAAGCAGCCGAGGAAATGCTTGGGCAATAACAATGAATAAACGTAAAATGGCAGCGGCGGCTGTTTCGGTCGCCGCCGCAATACTATTTTGTTTCTTTTTATTTTACAATTCGGCGCAGGATGCCGATAAAAGCGCACAAATAAGCGGTATATTCGTCGATATGATAATGCCCGTTCTTGCCTTTTTCGGCATCGAGTGCAAGGAGCTGACCGTTTCGTTTTACGTTCGCAAAACCGCACATTTTTTGGGTTATTTCGCGCTGACCTTGCTTGTATATAAGGTTTTAAAGCGGTTTTTCAAGGAAAAGACCTCCTTAACAACAGCGCCGGCAATTTCGTTTTTGGTTGCGCTTTTCGACGAATTTGTAATACAACGCAATACATCGGGACGCTCGCCCGAATGGCGCGACGTTTTGATAGACCTGTACGGCGCATTAACGGCGATATTGGTAATTGCGGTCGCAAGAAAACTAAAAAAGAAATAAACAATCCGCCCAAACGGTAGGTTTACCGAGTGGACGGATTCTTTTTTTATTTATAATTGCAAAACCCCGTATATCGACCTTGTAAAGGTATCAAGCGCGCGGTTTTTATCGCGGTACACGCTCGAGCGCTCACGGAAATATTTGTCCATAAGCTCCTCGGCGGCATCGGTAAGGCGCTCGACGTAAAAGGTTTCAAGCAAAGCGCGTTCGTAATCGTCAAGACGGCTCATTCCCTTTTCGATTTTTGTAAGCTCACGCTCGACGACGCTTAACCGAAATCGGCAATCGTCAAGGTTCGCCAAGGTATTGATAAATCTGTCCTCATAAAGGCTTTTGTCCCTTCCCAATAACTCACATTCGTTCATAAGCCCCTTACAGGCGGTCTTTTCAATTTCCAAAACCCGAAGCTCGTCCTTAATCGCACCGTAAGCCGAAACAAGGCTGTTTTTTCTTGCAAGAAGATCCTTTGCGTATTCTCTGTAGTCCATTTTTCATCCTTTCGTCATAAAATAAATCCTTAAATATCGGGGTTGCCCCCACTCTCAATCGGGCGCGGATGGAGCTAACCGCGTTTCCGACTCCACACACACCGAACATCTGTTCGGTATCGATGATTATATCACCGCGTTTGTATTTTGTCAATAGTGTTTTTCAAGAAAGCATTAAAAGTTTTCGGCTTCCCGTTTCGTTGATTTTTTATGACTTTTTGCCGACAGTCGATTGACTTTTTATGAACAAGGTGTTAAAATTTCTACATATATAATAAATCAAGTGAGGGGCACATAATGAAACGATTTAATTTTCTTTCGGCAATTATCGCGGTCATTTTGGTTATCTCAACCTGCATACTTCCCACAACTGCGGTTATTGCACAAGCCGCGACCGTAAATTCCGTCTATTATCACGGCGACCTTAACGGCAACGGCGAAATCGACAAGTTCGACTATATCATCGTCAAGCGTTACTGTATGGGCACAATCAAGCTTAACGACGAGCAGCTTTTGCGCGGCGACGTTAACAAAAGCGGAACGATCGATAAATTTGACTATATTCTCGTCAAGCGCCACGTGATGGGCACTTATACCATCCCGATGGACGAAATCACTTGTGACCATAACTATATCCCCGTCGTAACTCCTCCGACCGTAACCGACAAGGGCTATACCACACACACCTGCGACAAGTGCGGCGACAGCTATATCGATTCCTACGTCGACCCTATCGCTCCGCCCAAAAAAGGATTGTCTTATTCGGTCAATTCCGACGGCAATACCTGCACTATCACCGGCATCGGTGATTTTGAAGGCAGCGAGCTTACTATCCCCTCGGAGATCGACGGCTATACCGTTACCGCCATCGGCGATGGTGCTTTCTATAACTGCGTCATCATTATTATCGTTATCATCCCCGATACAGTTACCCATATTGCAAAGGACGCCTTTAACGGATGTCAAAACCTTAAAGAAATCACAATTCCGAGCAGCGTTACGTTGATTGAAAACGGAGCTTTCTTGGAATGCGAAAATTTAAAGGACGTCTATTATCAAGGTGAGCTTACCGATTGGCTTAATATCGAATTTTATCTCGGCAATTCCAACCCCTGCTGTAACGGCGCAAGGCTTTTCTTCAACAATCACCTCGTTACCGACGTAATTATTCCCACAAGCGTTACCGAGATCGGCGATAACGCATTCTTCGGCTGTACCAGTATTATAAACGTAAATATTACGGGCAACGTAACCGTTATCGGCAACAATGCGTTCAACAACTGTATTTATATCGTTGTAATTATTATCGCCGAGGGCGTTGAGGAGATCGGCATCAACGCATTCTACGGATGTGATAATCTCGAACAGATCACTATCCCGAGCAGCGTTAAATCGATAGGCAGATTCGCCTTCCACGCCTGCGTTAAATTAAAGAACGTTTATTACAACGGCGATATTTCAAATTGGCTTGATATAACCTTCAGCGACGGAAATGCAAACCCCTGCAACCGCGGCGCTAACCTTTACTTCAACAATCAACTCGTTACCGACGTAACCATTCCCGACGGTATTACCGAAATCAACGATTATGCATTTTACGGCTGTACCAGCATTATCAGTATCAACATTTCGGGCGACGTCACCGTCATCGGCAACGATGCCTTCCGCAACTGTATTTTCATAGTTATCATCATTATCGGTGACAGCGTGACCGAGATAGGCGAATATGCCTTTTACGGCTGTACCGCTTTACCGAGCATCATACTCCCCGACGCAGTCAAATATGTCGGAAGCGGCGCGTTCTATAATTGTAAAGAACTTACAAGCATCACTATCGGCAAATCGTTGATCGCTGTCGGCGATAACGCATTTACGGGCTGCAACAAGCTTATCGAAATCAATTATACAGGCTCTGCCGATAATTGGAAGGACATTGATTTCAAAAACGGCAACGACGCCATCGTCGATTCCGACGTTGTTTTCGATTACGTTCCCAAGTGCGACCACAATTACGGCGATTGGGAAACCGTGACCGAACCGACCTGCTCGAGCACAGGCTTGAAAAAGCAGACCTGCACCCTTTGCGGCAACGAGGAAACCGCGCCTATTCCCACAATCCACCATACTTATGGTGATTGGATGAACGACGGTGCATATCACTGGAAGGAATGCTCCTGCGGCGATATCGGCGAAAAGAGCGAGCATAATTACACCTCAACAGTAACTCCCCCCACCGAATCCGACCAAGGCTTCACCACCCACACCTGTACCGAGTGCGGCTATAGCTTCACCGATTCGTACGTCGAGCCGTTAAAACCGTCCTCAACGGGATTGAAATACTCCGTCAACCCCGACGGTGTTACCTGCACCATTACCGGCATCGGCACTTGCACCGATACCGACCTTGTAATCCCCTCTGAGATCGACGGTTATACCGTTACCGCGATTGGCGAACAGGCATTCCTTTATAATAGCTCATTAACGTCGATTATTATCCCCAACAGCGTTACAGAAATTCATAGCTCTGCCTTTTATTACTGCACCGCTGTAACCTCTATTGTCCTTCCCGACAACTTAAAGTCGATAGGCGATTATGCATTCTATTGCTGTAAGAGCTTACAGTACACCGAGTATGATAACGCTCTTTATATTGGTTCTGCATCTAACCCTTATATGGTTTTGATCAAAGCCGCCAATAAAAACATCACAAGCTGTATCATTAATACTAATACCGAATTTATCTATGACGAAGCTTTCAGCCAATGCTACGACCTAACCGAAATAAGAATTTCCGACAGTGTTCACTCGATTGGCCATTATGCGTTCGCAGAATGCGGAATTTCCGGAATCGAAATCCCCGACGGCGTTACCCAAATCGCCGAATATACGTTTTACGGATGCTATAACCTTGTCAACATAAAGCTCCCCGATAGCATAACAGTAATCGGTCAATACGCATTCCATAACTGCAGTAGTCTTGTCGACGTAACTATTCCTAAAAACGTGACAGTAATAGGCCGCGGAGCTTTCAACGGCTGCTCGAATCTCGCCAACGTAACATTTGAAGGTCAAGTCGAGCAAATAGTCAGCTATGCCTTCAGATATTGCTACGGCTTGAAAAAAATCACTATTCGCAGCTGGAGGATAGGTGAATACGCTTTTGCCGGCTGTTCGAACTTAACCGAGGTTATTATTGAAAACGGCACGAACTGTATTGAAAAATCCGCATTCTCGGAATGTACCGCATTGCAGTCCATTACCATCCCCGAAAGCTGTACTTATATCTATGAATACGCTTTCTATAACTGCGCCGCTTTAAAGGACGTATATTATACCGGCACATATGAAAAATGGTGCCAAATGACCATTAAAGCAAACAACGAATATCTTACCATTGCGAATAATTATTATAATGGCAAACTCGAAGCTCCGTCATATAGCATTAACAACGACGGTGTAAGCTGTACTATCACCGGCATCGGAAGCTTCCGCGGTACCGACTTGGTAATCCCCTCGGAAATCGACGGTTACAAAGTTACTGCAATAGGCAATGACGCTTTTAAAAAGCAAAATACGTTATCGAGCGTTACTATTCCCGACAGCGTTATCTCTATCGGTGATTATGCTTTCTTTGATTGCTCCAAGCTTACGTTAGTTAATATAGGAAGCAATGTAATTAATATCGGCAATTACTCATTTGCATCTTGCGATATATTATCCGAAATCACTCTTCCGAACACCGCCATTTCCATTGGCAACTATGCTTTTTATTACTGCGAAAAGCTTCAAAACGTTAATCTCGGTAACGGCATTGAAACTATCGGTGCATATGCATTCTACTCCTGCTCCAACCTCACCGATGTATATTATGAAGGTTCCAAAGACGATTGGGCAAATATTTCTATCGACGTTACCGGCAACGACTACCTCTTAAACGCTACAATCCGCTACCTCGGCGAGCCCGAAGCTCCCGCAGAACAATTCGACTACTCTGTTAACTCGGACGGCACAACCTGCACGATAACCGGCATCGGCACTTGTACGGATACCGATATCGTAATCCCCTCGGAGATCGATGGATATAAGGTTACCGCTGTTGGCAATAACGCATTCTCCGATTGCATAGAGCTTACAAGCGTTACTATTCCTAACAGCGTCACTTCAATTGGCAGTTGGGCATTTTATTACTGCACAAGTCTTACTGATGTTACCTTACCCAACCAAATCACAACAATTAACGATGGTGTGTTCAATAGTTGCGCAAGCCTCACGAGCATTATCATTCCCGACAGCGTTACTTCGATTGCCTACTCTGCATTTAGCGGTTGCGAAAGCCTTAATAACGTTACCATTGGCATCAATGTAACCGAAATTAACTTTGAAGCATTCTATGGTTGTAAAAGTCTTACCGACATATATTACTCCGGTACCGAAGAAGATTGGGCTAATATCTACATCGTAAGCGGCTACTATATCGACAACGCAACGATTCACTATAACTACAAGCCCGCGTCCGTTGGCTTGGATTACTCCGTCAACCCCGACGGTGTAACCTGCACGATAACCGGTATCGGCACTTGTACGGATACCGATATCGTAATCCCCGAAGTGATCGACGGATATAAGGTTACTGCGATCTGCAACTGGGCATTTTCGGGAAACACAGAGATAAAAAGTGTTGTCATTCCCGACAGCGTTACCGATATTTACTCGAACGCCTTTTATGAATGCTCGTTGCAAAGCGTTGTTTTGCCCAAAGGCATTACGTATATCGATGAAAAGACCTTTTACCTCTGTACCGCTTTGACCTCCGTAACTATCCCCGACAGTGTTAAAACAATCGGAAAAGAAGCCTTTTACGGTTGCAGCAATCTTAAAGAGCTCGTTATCGGCAACGGCGTGGAAACCATAGGAGCCTCTGCTTTCGCATATTGTTCCGCCTTAACGTCTGTCGATATTCCCAATAGCGTTACCGTTATCGAGAACGGTGCATTCAGCCATTGCTACGCTTTGACCTCGGCTACACTGCCTAACGTAACCTCTATCGGTTCGAAAGCATTCGATAGCTGTACGGCTCTTAAGGAAGTAGTTCTCGGCTCGAGTGTTAAAACAATCGGGGACAATGCGTTTTATTACTGCACCGCTTTAACCTCTATCACTATTCCCGATAGCGTTACCACTATCGAGCATGACGCTTTCGCGAGTTGCTATAGGCTTGAGACCGTAACACTCGGAAAAGGCCTTACAACCCTTGGCTCGTACGCATTTTCCGGTTGCTCGGCTCTTACCTCGATTATCATTCCCGAAGGCGTTACTAAAATTGATTCCGGCACGTTCTTCCAATGCGAAGCTCTTAACGAAATCGTTTTCGGCAACAATATAACCCGCATTGAATCAAACGCGTTCTACGAATGCGAAGCGTTAACCTCGGTCACTATACCCGATAACGTTACTTATATCGGCAAGACCGCATTTTATTGCTGTTACGGCCTTAAAGAGATAGTTTTTGGAAGCAGTGTTAACAGAATTGATAAGGAAGCGTTTTACTCCTGCTCAAATTTGATTTCTGTTACTCTCCCGAAGAGTCTTACTACGGTCGAGGCATATGCTTTTGATTGGTGTTCCGGCATTAAAGACGTTTACTACGAGGGCTCTGATGCAGAATGGAACAGTATCACTATCGTAACCATTGGCAACTCTTTTCTCACCGACGCAACGATTCACTATAACTACAAGCCCGCGTCCGTCGGCTTATCCTACACCGTCAATCCCGACGGAACAACCTGCACGATTACCGGTATCGGCACCTGCAAAGATACCGATTTGATAATTCCCGAAGTGATCGACGGTTATAAGGTTACGGCAATCAAAGACAGAGCATTTCAGTATCGTACCGAATTGACGTCGGTGACAATCCCCGACAGCGTAATCACAATCAGCGACGGCGCATTCTATAACTGCACAAGCATCACCAATGTTGACTTCGGCAACGGATTGAATTATCTCGGCTATGAAGCGTTTGCACAGTGCATCGCTTTGACCGAGGTAATACTTCCCGAAGGAATGACCGGCATAGGTCAATACGCCTTCAAGGCTTGCACTGCTTTAACTTCGGTTACTATCCCCGGAAGCATCAACACCATCAGCTCAAATTCTTTCCGCAGCTGCACAAGTCTTACCGAGCTGATTATCGGTGAAGGTGTTAAATCCATCAACAACGCCGCGTTCCAAAACTGTACCGCTTTAATCTCGTTTACCCTTCCGAGCAGTGTTACCCATATTTATACCTATGCGTTCCACGATTGCGACGAGTTAACCGAAGTGAATTATAACGGCACAAAAGCTCAATGGAGCCAAATCTACATTGATGACACTAACACCTCACTCATCAACGCGATTATCTATTATAACGGCGAATACAGCTCGGTCGGCTTATCCTACACCGTTAATTCCGACGGAACGACCTGCACGATAACGGGCATTGGAGAATGCACCGATACCGATTTGGTTATCCCTTCTAAAATCAACGGATATACCGTCACCGCAATCGGTTATGAGGCGTTCAAGGATAACACCTCTATCACCTCGGTGACTATTCCCGACAGCGTGAC
>JAZTXY010000024.1:0-27609 GCA_045636665.1 Eubacteriales bacterium | reverse complement strand
AACTTTATTTAAAAAATGCGACGGAATGGCTGTTAGAACAAACAAATTCCGACGGTCTCTGGGATTGGGGAAGTCAAACCAAAGACCCGTGGGGATATTTCGGTTATTTTTCCTGCAACCGTCAGTATAAACATAACAGGGTTGTGGACTGTACAATTGAAATTCTTTCGTATTTAAAGGGATATATAGAAAACAACAGTACGGATAATTTAATAACCACAAACTATTAAGTTTTGATTAAAAAGTAGTAGGGATAAAATAAAACAAAAAGCACCCGTTTTTCAGGGTGCTTTTTATGTTTGGTTAGCGACACGTACCTATAAGCCGAGTTCTGTCGTGAACAATCATCTATCTTGGGTTTATGTTGCCATAAACCTCCATGCCACCTCCATAGGGGCTGCCGAGCAAGCATATGCCCCCGCCACGGTGTTGCTCCGGATAGGGTTTACATGGCTGTGCCGTCTCCGACACACCGGTGAGCTCTTACCTCGCCTTTCCATCCTTACCAAGAAATCTTGGCGGTTTATTTCTGTTGCACTGGCCCTAAAGTCGCCTTCGGCAGATGTTATCTGTTATCCTGCTCTGTGGAGCTCGGACTTTCCTCACGGTACGGGCTTTCGCCATGGCACCGCGCGATTGTTCGGTACGGTCGCAACAAAATTGTATCATATTCCTTTTATTTTGTCAAATATCTTCTGTCAAAAACCTTGATTATTTCTTATAATGGATATATAATGAGTAAGTTAGTACATATTGGAGGTATTCTTCGTGTTAAAAGAATACGCATCAAACTACAAAGGAAAAACGGTCGGATTTGTCGGAATGGGTGTTTCCAATCTGCCTGTCATAAAGCTTTTTGCGGCAAACGGCGCAAGCTGTGTCGTGCGCGATAAGAATGATTTATCCGACAGAGATTTTTATTCCGAGCTTGTCAGTCTCGGTGTCGATTTTATCTGCGGTGAAAATTATCTTGAGGGTATAAACGAAACGCTGTTGTTTCTTTCTCCCGCAGTCCGTCCCGATTTAAACGGTATCGACCAAGCTCGAAAAAACGGCACTCGCGTTACAAGTGAAATGGAGGAGTTTTTCCGTCTGTGTCCCTGCAAAAAAATTGCGGTAACGGGAAGCGACGGCAAGACCACCACAACGACTCTTATCGCTAAGCTTTTGGAAGCCCAAGGATACAAGGTTTGGCTCGGCGGAAATATCGGCGTAAACCTTTTTGCGACGCTCGATGAAATTACCGAAAATGATTATGCCGTTATCGAGCTTTCGTCTTTCCAGCTTATGAAGCTTTCGGAAAGCCCCGATATCGCGGTCGTTACCAACGTCGCACCCAATCACCTCGATTGGCACGTTGATATGAGCGAATACGTTGAAGCCAAAAAACGCATATTCACTTTCCAAAATTCTTCCTCGCTTCTGGTTCTTAATCTTGACGACGAATATTCGGAAGAATTCAAAAAATGTGCAATGGGAAATATACGCACAATATCGGGAAACACTCAAAACGGCGATATATATTTCACCGATGACGGAATATACGAAAACGGCACTTGCTTGGTAAATGATAACGATATACGAATCGTCGGCAGACATAACCGATACAATTATGCCGCCGCATATTCGGCTGTTAAAGATCTTGTCAGTGTTGAAACGCTGAATAAGGTTGCAAGTGAATTCGGAGGAGTAGAGCACAGAATTGAATTTGTCCGTGAAATAAACGGTGTTAAGTTCTATAATTCCTCTATAGATTCGAGTCCGTCACGTACAACGGCATGTGTTAATGCCTTTAAAACACCGATCATAGCAATCTGCGGCGGATACGATAAGAACATACCGTACGAACCGATTGGAGAGCTTTTTAAGAACAAGGTTAAATATACCGTTCTTTGCGGAGCTACCGCCAAAAAGATTGCCGACGTCTTCAACAACGTCGGTTATACCGAATACGTAATAACCGAGGATTTTGAAACCGCGGTTAAGCTTGCCAAGGAAAAGGCAACTAACGGAGATAACGTTGTTTTGACTCCTGCATCAGCAAGCTTTGATATGTTTAGAAATTTTGCAGAACGCGGAAACGTGTTCAAGAGAATTGTAAATTTACTCTGAGGAGGTAACATATGGAAAAATTATACACCCTCGTAGAAAACTTTACGGCCTATCCCGGTGTTTCGGGATTTGAGGATTCCGCTTTTGAAGATTTGCGCACCTATGTGGAAACATTGGGAATCTTTGATGAGATGGGCACCACCTCGGTCGGAAGCTTTTACGGCATAATGCGTTGCGGTAAAGAAAACGCACCGCTTGTACTTTGTGACGCTCACCTTGATACCGTCGGTTTTGTAGTAACCGAGCTTTGCGAAGGCGGATTTTTGCGTATCGCCAACATTGGCGGTATTGCGGCAAAAATTCTTCCCGCAACAGATGTTTTGGTCTACGGCAAAAAGACGATTCGCGGCATTTTTGCTTCGAAACCGCCTCACCTTCAAGAACCTGGTGAAAGCGAAAAGAAGATGGAGGTTACCGAAATCTTTATTGACACGGGTATGCCTCTTGATGAATTAAAGAAGTACGTTCGTGTCGGAACACCTTGTGCATTCCCGTGTAAGCTGACAAAGCTTCTTGGCGAAAACCTTGCAGGCGCAGGTTTTGACGATCGTCTTTGCGGCGCGGCTATCGTAAGAGCAATAATGATGCTCGATAAATCCAAACTCAACGTTGACGTTGCTTTCCAGTTCTCGGGCGGCGAAGAAATCGGTTATAAAGGCGCTATGACCACCGCGTACCTTCTTAATCCCGACAAGGCAATAGTTATCGACGTTACCCATGCGTTCGTTCCCGGCGCACCCAAAACGCGCGAAGGCGTACGCGCAGGCAACGGCGGAGATATTTGCTTGTCACCGCAGACTCACAGAGCGTGGACGAAATATGCAATAAGCGTTGCCGAGAGGGAAGGCATCCCCTATCAGCTTTCGGCGGCACCCGGAAGAACCGGTACGAATTCAAATGCAGTTCAGACCGCAGGTAACGGTATTCCCACGTTCCTTGTTTCCATTCCCTTGAAGAATATGCACACCATGAGTGAAATCGTTGATATGAACGATGCTTTGAATACCTCGCGTCTTGTCGCGGCGGTATTGCAATCGCTTTGATAAAGGAGGGTATCAGCCATGATGAAATATCTTAAGAAATATTGCGATATTCTCGGTCCTTCCGGTATGGAAGATGCGGTTCGCGAAGCTATTATTGACGATATCAAGGATTCGGGTTGCGATTATGAAACCGATCCTATGGGTAATCTTATCGTATTCAAAAAAGGTAAACAACGCCGTGACAATAAGGTCTTGTTCTCCGTTCATATGGACGAAGTCGGCTTTATGGTTAAATATATCGACGAAGAGGGTTATCTTTGGTTCGATGCTGTCGGCGGTGTCGACAGAAGAGTTGTAAGCGGTCGCCGTGTTGTATTCTGCGAAAGCGGTATTAACGGCGTCGTTGCTTCGAAAGCAATCCACATGCAGACTCCCGAGGAAAAAGGCAAGTGCGAACCGATAAGCGAAATGCGTATAGATATCGGCGCAGAAAACCGTGAAGAAGCAAAGCAGTATATCACTGTCGGTGATTGTTGTACCTTTACTCCCAACTATGAAGAATTTGGAAATGGTTTGATTTGCTCCAAAGCTCTCGACGACCGTTTCGGCTGCGCGGCTCTTGTTGCAATGATTAACAGTGATTTGGAATACGACACCTATTTCGCGTTCAATACTTGCGAGGAGATTGGCTGTGACGGCGCTAAGGAGGTTGCTCACCGCTTGCGTCCCGACGTTGTAATTGCTCTTGAGGCAACTACGGCAGGCGATATATTGGGTGTTCCCAAATCAAAATGCGCTTGCTCTGTAGGCGGCGGTGCAGTGCTTTCGATTATGGATAGAAGCACAATTTACGATCAATCCTTGCTTGAACTTGCAACCGAGATTGCCGATGAAAAGAATATTAAATGGCAATACAAAAACGTTGTTGCAGGCGGTAACGAAGCAGGCGCTTATCAACGAGCTGCATCGGGTGCAAGAGTATTGGCAATAAGCGCCCCTACGCGTTATATCCACTCGCAATCAAACGTTCTTTCTCTTGAAGATATACAAGCTGTTGCCGACCTTGCGGCTGCTATTAACGAAAGGAGCTTTAACTAATGTTAAATATAATGAAAAAATATCAAAACGCATTTTCTGTTTCCGGCTTTGAAACCGAGCTTGCGGAAATTATTAAAAACGACCTCGCACCCGTATGCGACGAAATCAAAATCGATGCAATGGGCAATGTTGTTGCACTTAAAAAGGGCAAAGATTCCTCTAAAAAGCTTATGATTGCGGCCCACATGGACGAAATCGGCTTTATGGTAGTAAATATCGAGGATAACGGTCTTATCCGCGTTGCTCCCATCGGCGGCATTAATGCGATTGCTTCGTCTTATCACAACGTAAAATTCCAAAACGGTACTTCGGGTATCCTCGTTATCGAAGACGGTACAACTGCCGCTAATATCAATGCAAACAAGCTTTTCGTTGATATCGGTGCGGATTCTGCCGCAAAAGCAAAGCGTAAGGTTAAAATCGGCGACGTTTGTGCGATAGCTCCCATGGTTAAAAAGCTTTCTGCAAACCGCTACACCTCCAAAGCGTTTGACGATAGAATTTGCTGTACCGTTGCTGCTTGCGCTGCTCTTACCTGCGAAACCCCTGCGTACGATACCTATTTCGTATTCACCACTCAAGAAGAAGTAGGATGCCGCGGAGCAAAGCCCTCGTCCTTTGCAATTATGCCCGATTACTCTATTGCGCTTGATATCACTCCCGCACCTGCTTGCGGTAACCCCAATCACTTTACCGTAAAGCTTGGCGGCGGTGCGGCTATCAAGGTTAAGGACAGCTCTGTTATTTGCTCTCCCAAGATGGTAGACAGATTGACCGACCTTGCTGAAGAAGGTAACATTAAATATCAATACGAGGTTCTCCTTGCAGGCGGCACAGATACCTCTGCAATGCAGCTTGCTGGCGCAGGCTCCTACGCTTGCTGTATCTCGCTTCCCACTCGTTACACTCATACACCGGTTGAAACTATCGATATCAACGATATGGAAGCGTGCGTTGACCTTCTTATCGCGTTTATCGAAAAAGGCGCGGAATAAGCTAATAGGGAAGTAATTAAATTATGTTCAGCGAAAAACTAATGTCGCTTGCGGCTGAGTGTGAAAAAAATCTTGCACCGATTTTTGCCGAAATCGATTCTATTGCATTCAAAAATACCCAAAAGGTAATGTCGGTATTTCGCGAAAATCAACTTTCGGACCGCCATTTTAATCCAACCTGCGGTTACGGCTATAATGATGACGGCAGAGATTTGTGCGATAAAATGTTTGCCGAAGCATTCGGTGCGGAAGCAGGCTTTGCGCGCTCGCAAATAATTTCGGGCACCCATGCGCTTGCAATTGCATTATATGGCGTTTTGCGCCCGGGAGATACAATGTTTTCGGTAAGCGGAAAGCCTTATGATACGCTTGATAACGTCATCGGTCTTGGTGACAGCGATAAAAACGGAGAAGGCTCGCTTGCGGAATACGGTGTCAAGTACCGCGATATTGAACTTATCGACGGAAAAACACTCAATTACGATGCGGTCCGTTCGGTTTTGAACGAGGATAAATCGATAAAGGTTGTTTACGTTCAGCGTTCAAAGGGATACGGTGACAGAAGAACACTTACCGTTGCAGAGATAAACGAGCTTTTCGATCTCGTTCGTGAGTTTGACGGCGTTTATTTGATCGTTGATAATTGCTATGGCGAATTTGTTGAAGAGGAAGAACCGAAAGGCGATCTTCTTGTCGGCTCGCTTATTAAAAACGCAGGCGGTGGTATTGCCGAAACAGGCGGTTACATAGTCGGAACAAAACGAGCTGTTGAGCTTGCATCCTACCGTCTTACAGTTCCCGGCATCGGGCTTGAGGCAGGTGCTTCAATGGGCACGACGAAGTCGATGATTAAAGGTCTTTTCTTCGCTCCGCACGTTACCGCGCAAGCAATCAAAACCGCTCATTTTGCTGCCGCGGTTTTTGAAAGTCAAGGATTTGAATGCTATCCGCCGAGCACCGAAAAACGAAGCGATATTATTCAGACAATAAAGCTTTATAATGCAGAAAACGTTCTTAAATTCTGCCGAGGTATCCAAAAGGGCTCTCCCGTTGACAGCTTTGTAACTCCCGAGGGATGGGAAATGCCCGGCTATAACGATTCGGTCGTTATGGCTGCAGGTGCGTTTACCCAAGGAAGCTCTATCGAGCTTTCCGCCGATGCACCTCTGCGTGAACCGTATCTTGTTTATATGCAAGGCGGTCTTACTTACGAAAGCGGAAAATTGGGCATTCTTACAGCTCTTTCCGAAATGATTGAGGATTAAACAAAAAAGGTTTACCGTGTTCGGTAAACCTTTTGCATTTTATTAATTGTTTTAACCGATTCATATATTGACAAATATTATAAAGTGTATATAATTGAACCGTTGTTCAAAAACTCTATGTTCTATATAAGGAAAATTATGAATACACTTTGCAAATCCTGCGCGTTTATCAAGAAAAACGTCGTTATGTTTGTGGCGTTGCTTGCCGCGCTGATAACGTCGTTTATCGTTCCTCCCGATAAAGAATATATTGAATATTTCGATTTTAAAACCCTAACCTGTCTTTTTTGCGTTTTGGCGGTAGTGTGTGCTTTAAAGAATATAAGGTTCTTTTATACGCTTGCAAAAAAGGTTGTGCGGCTTTTCAAAAATGCAAGAATGAGCGTTCTTGCATTGGTTTATATAACCTTTATCGGATCAATGCTGATTGCGAACGATATGGCGCTTTTAACTTTTTTACCGCTCGGTTATTTTGTTCTTACGACCACGGGTAAAGAAAAGTATATGGCGTTTACGTTCATAATGCAAAACATTGCTGCGAACCTCGGCGGAATGTTAACACCGTTCGGAAATCCGCAAAACCTTTATCTCTATTCTAAATTCGAGATTCCGAATCTTGAATTTATGGGGATAATGGCGCCTCCGTTTATTCTTTCTGTAGCGTTAATAACGCTGTGCTGTGTTGTGTTTGTAAAACCCGAACCGTTGTATGTTGAGGATGAGGAGAAAAAGCTGCCAAAGGGAAGAACCGCTGTATATCTCCTTCTTTTTGCATTGTCGATCGCAATCGTTTTCCGCGGAATACCTTATTGGATCGGGCTAATAATAATACCGATATCGCTTTTGTTCCTTGACAGAAATGCGTTAGCCAAGGTAGACTATCCTTTGCTTTTGACCTTTGTATTTTTCTTTATTTTTTCGGGAAATATGGCAAGGATCGACGTTGTCCGTGATTTCTTTTCGGTGCTTCTTGAAAAAAGCACGTTGCTGTTCAGCGTATCGTCGTGTCAGGTTATAAGTAACGTACCATCTGCAATATTGCTTTCACAATTTACCGATAATTATCAAGACCTTTTGGTCGGCGTTAATATCGGCGGTTGCGGAACCTTAATATCATCGCTTGCAAGTCTTATAACGTTCAGAGAATACACAAAGCACAATCCCGGCAAAGCAGGGAAGTACATAAGAGAATTTTCTCTGTTCAACTTTGGATTCCTTATTCTGCTAACTTCATTTATGCTTCTTTTGAAATTTATATAATGAAAAACAAGTATTTGGCGTATCCGCGAAAGCAGGTGCGCCAATTTGTTTGTTTTGCCTTGTTTTTTAATCTTGCTTATGTTACAATAAATGAGGAAACACAATAAAACAATCTGATTTTGGGGTGTATTTATGAATTTCAGGACCGATAAATACGGCAATAAGCTGTCAATACTCGGCTTTGGCTGTATGCGTTTTCCAAGAAGGCACGGGGCAACCGATTCGAAAGAAGTCGAACGCGAGATTATGTATGCGTATGAGCACGGCGTTAATTATTTTGATACGGCTTATATCTATCCCGGAAGCGAAGCTTGTCTTGGCGAAATTCTCGAAAAAAACGGCATACGCGAAAAGGTTTATATCGCCACAAAATTGCCTCACTATTTAATAAAATCAAAAGAGGATCTTGATAAAAAATTCAACGAACAGCTTAAAAGATTGCGCACCGATTACGTCGATTATTATCTGATGCATATGCTGACCGACGTTGATACGTGGGAGCGCCTGAAGCAAATTGGTGTTCTTGAATGGATTGAGGAAAAGAAAAAGTCGGGCGCAATCAAGCAAATCGGCTTTTCTTATCACGGCAACTCAGAAATGTTTTGTAAGCTTATCGATGCTTACGATTGGGAATTTTGCCAGATTCAATATAACTATATGGATGAAAATTCACAAGCGGGCAGAAAAGGACTTAAACACGCAAATTCAAAAAACATTCCCGTCATTATTATGGAGCCCTTGCGCGGCGGTAAGCTTGTTTCGCATTTACCCGACGAAGCAAAGGAAATTTTCGCAAATCATACGGTAAAGCACACTCCTGCACAATGGTCGTTCCGTTGGCTGTGGAATCAACCCGAGGTTACGGTTGTTTTGTCGGGTATGAACAAAATGGAAATTGTCGAGGATAACGTCAACACTGCATCAAATGTAGAAATCGGCGAGCTGACTGCCGATGACGAAGCAATGCTTCAAAACGTTGTTAAAGCCATCAATTCAAAGATGAAGGTGGGGTGTACGGGATGCGGATACTGTATGCCGTGTCCTAAAAACGTTGACATTCCCGGAACCTTTTCCGCATATAACCGCAGATTTTCGGAAGGTAAGTTCTGGGCGCTCGTCGAATATTTTATGTGCACCGCATTGCGTCCGAATTCAACCGCGGCATCCAACTGTATCGGATGCGGAAAATGTGAAAAACACTGTCCGCAAAAAATTGAGATTCGCAAGCGTCTCAAGGACGCGCAAAAAGAGTTGGAAGGACCGATTTACCGCATTGCGAAAAAAGTCGGAAAGCGTTTTAAATTTTGATTGTCCCACAACGCGAATCGGTTGCGGAATTCGAAATATTGTCCACCAAGTAATAATAAAAGCTCCTGCCGAAATTTGCAGGAGCTTTAACTATTTAATGAGTAGGTTGTAAAGTGTAGGTTTAAAGTTGAATTCTTTCAAAAGCGCATCAATTTCTTTAAGCGCATCTGCTTTTGTCTGTTGTGACGAGGATTTGCGCTTAACAGCGCGGATAAGAATGTTTTTAGGCGTGTGGTCAAGCTCGATAAATTCCAAAAGCTGAGTTTTATATCCGCAATATTCAAGCAGATTGCCTCGTATTATGTCGGTTGCCAATGCCGAAAAACGTTCCTTTACAATTCCATATCTTGAAAGGATGGAAAGCTCGTTGGGTTTGATTTGTTCATTTAATTCGTGCTGACAGCAGGGGACGGAGAAGATGTATTTTGCGTTCCAGTTTATTGCGTTATAGAGCGCGAAATCGGTTGCGGTGTCACAAGCATGGAGCGAAATTACCATATCGACCTCAAATGGCGCCTTATACCCGTTTATATCGCCCAGTTCAAAACGCAAATCGGTATATCCGTACTTTTTCGCAGCATCGTTACATTTGGTAATGACGTCTTTTTTAAGGTCCAATCCAATCATATTGACCTTAATATTTGCGATGCTTGTGAAATAGTGGTATAGGATAAAGGTAAGATACGATTTGCCGCAACCAAAGTCGATTATGTTGAATTCCTTCTTGTCGGAAGATGAAATCTCGTCGTCGATAATTTCAAGAAAACGGTTAATCTGTTTGTACTTGCTGTACATTGCTTTGATAATCTTGCCGTCGGGCGTAAATATACCCATATCAACAAGCGGTGCGATAATCGAGCCTTCCTCGATGATATAATTCTTTTTGCGGTCATTGTCCGAAAGAGAAAATTCGTTTGTTTGAATCTTCTTTGCTTTGTAATTGCAAACGCCTTTTTTGGAGATAAGCAAAATGTGTTCGATACCGTCGGACCAAGCGTTTATTTGCTTATATTTATGTAATATATTTTCGCAAAGATAGGAAAAAAGCTCTTCGTCGTTAAAATTGTCGTGAAAGACCTGCTTTTCGGTATACTTTGATGAATGATAACCGTTTTTCTTTTTTTCGATAACGATTTTGCGAAAAGAATTGTTTTTTTCGACGGGATTGCTTATTATAATTTTGAAAACCTTTGAATCAACTAATTTTTGTATCGCCTTTTGCATAATCGAATCCTCTTTTGTGAGATAAGGCATTATAACACAAAATTTTTTATTTGTCATCATATTTTTGCTTAAAATAGGGAATAAGCCCTTGACAAGATTTTTTAACGGTGTTATAATGAATAAAAATTTAGTATATTAAACCGTTGATGTGGAGATAAAGTCGAAAAACGCCTTTACAGAGAGTCCGTGCAGCTGCGATGCGGGCAAGAAACGATTCGGCAAATGGACCGCGGAGGGTGCAAGGAAATGCGTAATCACGCAAAGTATTCTGCAACGTAAGGTATGCGTTAATTACCGTGGATATGTTTGTATCCGATAAAGCGCACGGTTTTACCGTGAATTCAAGGTGGCACCGCGGATAAGAAGTTATTCGTCCTTGACAGAAAAATGAATTCTGTCAAGGCGTTTTTGTTTTGACAGATAGAAAAGGGTTTAATATGTTTATTTTGTCAAAGCGATGGCGTATCTGATATTGAATTAAAATTTTAATTAAACTTTAATTGAATGATGGAGATAGTAAAAATGGTACTCAACAACGTTGATTTTCAAACATATTTCAATAATTACCCTGATAAAAACGGCTATTTCGGAAAATACGGCGGTGTTTATATCGATGATAAGCTCAAAGCCGCTATGGAAGAAATTACCTATGCATATTATTCAATCTGCCAATCGAGAAAATTTATCGCTGAATTGCGTAGAATAAGAAAAGAATTTCAGGGAAGACCTACACCCGTTTCTCACCTTGAACGTCTTTCTGATGCGCTTGGCGGACGCGTACAGCTTTATGCAAAACGTGAAGACCTTAACCACTCGGGTGCGCACAAGCTCAATCACTGTATGGGTGAAGCGCTTCTTGCGAAATATATGGGCAAGAAAAAGGTTATTGCAGAAACCGGTGCGGGACAGCACGGTGTTGCATTGGCGACAGCAGCGGCATATTTCGGTCTTGAATGCGATATTTATATGGGCTCTGTCGATATTAAAAAACAAGCCCCTAACGTTGCGCGTATGAAGATTTTGGGCGCAAACGTGGTTGAGGTCACCCACGGCCTTAAAACGCTTAAGGAAGCTGTTGACGCCGCTTTTGATGCGTACAGTAAGGAGTATAAGGATTCGATATATTGCATCGGTTCCGTTCTCGGTCCGCACCCGTTCCCGATGATGGTGCGCGACTTCCAAAGCATTGTCGGCATTGAAGCACGCGATCAGTTTATCGATATGACGGGTCACCTTCCGAGCGCTATCGTTGCTTGTGTCGGCGGCGGTTCCAATGCGGCAGGTCTTTCCGCAGGATTCCTTAACGATCCCGTTGATATTTACGGCGTTGAGCCGTTGGGCAGAGGTCCCAAGCTCGGCGACCACGCAGCGAGCTTGAAATACGGCACAGAAGGTGTTATGCACGGATTTAACAGCATAATGCTTAAGGATGAAAACGGCGATCCTGCGCCCGTATATTCGGTTGCAAGCGGTCTTGACTATCCCTCGTCGGGTCCCGAGCATGCATTTTTGCAAGAAATCGGCAGAGTTAAATATGACGTTATCGATGACGAAGAAACTATTGATGCATTCTTCAAGCTTGCGCGTCTTGAAGGTATTATTCCCGCAATTGAAAGCTCGCACGCGGTTGCATACGGTATGAAGCTTGCGAAAACTATGGAACACGGTTCTGTTCTTATAAATCTCTCGGGCAGAGGCGATAAGGATATGGACTACGTAATTGAAAATTACGGAATCAGATAATAAATATTTTTCAAAGGAGTTCTTCGTGATTGAGGGACTCCTTTCAATATTTTGAGCTTTATTACCTGCATTTTGTCATAATTGCCACAAAGGGTAGAAAATCTTTGCTGAAAATTATTCAATAATTTTCAATAAAAATGTTGTAAATTTTGCAAATTTATGTTATTATGAATTGATTATGTAATAAGAGAGAGGAGTGTGGCTTTGGATAACTCGCAAAAGAATCCGCTAAACGGCAAAAAAATAGCGTTGTTCATCGTTTACGCGATAATCGCAGTTCTTTTGCTGATAACAGTCCTTTCTTTTAACGATCTTCCGAGTATAATCGAACAGCTTGAAACGGTTAACTATTCTTACGTTGCTTTAGCCGTTTTGATGGTTGTGGTATATCTCGCTTTGTATCCTTTGTCGTTGTGTATTCTTGCAAAGGCAAGAAACGTTAAGGCTCCTGCAGGAATTACGTATTCTATTGCAATGACCGAGCATTTCTTTAACGGAATTACACCTTGGGCAACAGGTGGCCAACCCTTTCAGGCGCATTCGTTCACAAAAGCCAAGGTTAAGCTTTCCGAGTCTTCGGGATTGCTGTTGGCAAACCTTGTAATTTATATGATTGCAACCAACGGTTTGTCCTTGTTTGGCCTTTTCTTCCTTGATATTTTGGTTGCTTCGATCGATTCTTGGTGGATACCCATCATTTTTGCGGGTTATGCCATTAACTTCTCGATTTTGGCAATAATGATTCTGCTCGGCAAAAGTAAAACGGTGCGCGGATGGCTTGTAAGATTCGTTCGTTTTATATGCAGCTTTAAGCTGTTGAACAAATTTAGTTCAAAAGCCGATTCGTTGGAGCTGTACTTTGTTCAGGTTCAAGAAGCGTTTGCCGACTTGATTAAAAAGAAAAAGTACTTCGCAATGGCTGTGCTTTCGAAAATCCTCGCACACGTGTTCTATTACGGCGCTTCGTATTTTATCCTTATGTCGTTTGGAATTCCTGTTGAACCGTCGCATTTGTTCTTGATTATAACGGGAACCTCGCTTGCGTTGACTGCGGTTGGTTTCTTTCCCACTCCCGGTGCGTCGGGCGGTGTTGAGGGCTGTACGGGTCAGGTGTTTAAATCGATGATTTTGTACATTGCCTGCGGAACATCTGTCACGGCTGTGGTTGCAACAGCAAACGGAGTTATGCTTATTTGGCGACTTTTGAGCTATTACTTCATAATGCTTGTTTCGATTTTTTTCTACATTGGTTTGGAAATATATTTCGCCAAGCGAAGCAAAAGCAAATAAAAAATACGTTTGAACCGCAAAAATCTTTTTGCGGTTCTTTTTAACGGAAAAAGTACGATGATAGGCATATCGATTCGGTGTAAATCGATATGCGTGATATTGATTACACATATATCATTTTTATACTTGATTTAAAGAAAAAAATATGATAAAATAAGCTTAATAATAAAAAAATGGGTTATTATGGCAAAATAAGAATACTAACATAAAACAGAGAGGAAAAAATTTTATGAAAATTACGGTTTGTATAGGTAGCTCTTGCCACATCAAAGGCTCGCGTCAAGTTGTTGAAAAGCTTCAGGATCTTATTGCTGAAAATAATATCGGTAATAAGGTTGAGCTCGGCGGTACTTTTTGTATGGGTAACTGCCAAAAGGGTGTATGCGTTACTGTAGACGATGCGTTTTACTCGGTTACTCCCGATAACGTTAATGAATTTTTTGCTGAAGCTGTTCTTGCAAAGGTGTAATTGCAATGGTGCGTGTTAATGTATGTGTTGGTTCGTCCTGCCATTTAAAAGGCTCGCAAGATATCGTTGAGCTTTTAATGCAGGCAATAGAGGAAAATGACTTAAACGGCAGAATCGAGCTTGCCGGTACGTTCTGCATCGGAAAATGTAATCGAGTCGGCGTAACCGTTCAAGTTAACGATGAAGTTCACACCGGCATAACTCGTGATAACTTTAAAGAGTTTTTTACGAGAAATATTCTCGAAGTTGTTGCAAATGAAGGGAAGTGACAAACGTGGCAAATTGCTTAACCCTTAAAAAATCAAATTGCAAGAATTGCTATAAATGTATTCGTAACTGCCCCGTAAAGGCAATACGTTTTTCCGGAAACCAAGCACACATTATCGGTAATGAATGTATTTTGTGCGGCAGATGCTTTGTAGTTTGTCCTCAAAATGCAAAAGAAATAGTTGACGGTACGGAAAAAGCAAGAGTGTTGCTTCAAAGCGGCGATCCCGTGGTTGTAAGCCTTGCGCCCTCCTTTGTTGCAAATTATGACGGCGTAGGTATCGAAGCTATTCGTGCCGCTTTAAAACAGCTTGGTTTTTACGATGTCGAAGAAACCGCTATCGGCGCGACTATCGTTAAAAACGAATATGAACGCATTCTTTTGGAAGAAGAACGCGACATTGTTATTGCATCGTGCTGTCACTCGGTAAACTTGCTTATCCAGAAATATTTTCCGAATTCTCTTGAATATCTTGCCGACGTAATGTCTCCTATGCAGGCACACTGCGCGGATATAAAAAGAAGAATACCCAACGCAAAGACGCTGTTTGTCGGTCCTTGCGTTGCAAAAAAGGATGAAGCGGAATATTACGAGGGTTTAGTTGATGCGGTTCTTACCTTCGAAGAACTTTCGAATTGGCTTAAAGCCGAAAACATAACCATTGAACCTACTAAAGATAATAATCCTAACAGCAGGGCGAGATTTTTCCCGACAACCGGCGGCGTTTTAAAGACGATGGCACAGAATGCACCGGGATACACCTATTTAGCTATCGATGGCGTTGATAATTGTATCTCTGCGCTGAAGGATATCGAAAACGGAAAGATTCACCGTTGCTTTATTGAAATGTCTGCATGCGTGGGCAGTTGCGTAGGCGGACCCGTTATGGAAAAGTATCATAACGCATCCCCTATAAGAGATTTTATTACCGTTTCGGAATATGCGGGTGAACGAGATTTCGAAGTCAATCAGCCCGAACCGATGAATCTCAAAAAACACTTTACGGCGATTGTGCATAAGCTTGCAACCCCGCCCGAAGCTGAAATTATGGCTGTGCTTCGTCAAATGGGTAAATTCAAGCCCGCTGATGAATTGAATTGCGGCTCCTGCGGATATAATTCTTGCCGTGAAAAGGCGATTGCTATTATTCAGGGCAAGGCCGAAATTTCAATGTGCTTGCCGTACCTTAAGGATAAGGCGGAAAGCTTTTCGGATACTATCGTTAAGAATACTCCTAACGGCTTAATAGTATTAAACGAAAATCTTGAAGTACAGCAGATTAACGAATCTGCGCGCAGAATAATGAATATACGTTCGGAATCCGACGTTCTTGGAGAACCGGTTGTCAGAATTCTTGATCCGAGTATTTTCATGCAGGTTAAAAATAGCGGAAGAGCAGTCCGTAATCAACGCACGTATCTCGCTGAGTATAAGCGTTATGTTGAACAAACCGTTGTTTACGATAACGAATCGCATATGCTCGTTGGTATTATGAGAGACGTTTCCGATGCGGAAAATGAGCGAATTAAGAAAAATACGATCAATCAGAAAACGCTTGAGGTTGCAGATATGGTCGTTGAAAAGCAGATGAGAATAGTTCAAGAAATTGCATCTCTTCTCGGAGAAACCGCTGCTGAAACCAAAATTGCTCTTACCAAGCTAAAGGAGTCTATCGACGATGAATGATCTTTGCGCAGATATTGGATACAAAAGTATCAATCATTTCGGTGAAGAGCTTTGTGGTGACCACGTTGACGTCGTTGAAGAAAACGAAAATTCTACCGTAATCGTTCTTGCGGACGGTCTTGGAAGCGGTGTTAAAGCGAGCATCCTTTCGACTTTAACGTCAAAAATCATTTCTACGATGATGGCGGCGGGACTGCCCATTGAAGAATGCGTTTCTACCATTGCCGCTACGCTTCCCGTATGCTCTGTTCGCGGAGTTGCATATTCAACGTTTACGATTATACATCTTCTCAATAACGAAACTGCCGAGATTATTCAGTACGATAATCCTCACGTAATCATTATTCGTAATTATGAACAGTACGATTATCCGAAAACCGAAATGAATATCGGCGGTAAGAAGATTTATAAATCCACTATCAAGCTGCAGGAAGACGACGTTTTTATTGCTCTCAGCGACGGATGTCCGCACGCAGGACTTGGCATAACGTATAATTTCGGGTGGCGAAGAGAAGAAATTGCTGAATATATGCAAGCGCTTGTTGCAGGCGGATATACGGCGAAAAATCTTTCGACGATGTTGGTTGATGAATGTGACCGTCTTTACGGTTTCAGACCCGGCGATGATACGACCGCGTGTGTTGTCAAAATCAGAAAGAGAGAACCGATGAATATACTTTTCGGTCCTCCCTCCAATCGCGACGATGCAAACAGAATGATGTCGTTGTTCTTTTCAAAAGAGGGAAAACACATTGTTTGTGGCGGAACAACCTCTTCCATCGCCGCAAAATTCCTTGGTAAACCCGTAAAAGCAAGCTTGAGCTTCGAAAGAAGCGACGTTCCTCCGATTGCTACGATTGAGGGCGTTGACCTTGTTACCGAAGGTGTTATAACTATGAACAAGGTTATTCAATACGCGAAGGATTATCTTGGCGATAATGAGCTTTACGAGCAATGGAACTTTAAGCGTGACGGAGCGGCGCTTATAAGCAGACTTCTTTTTGAAGAAGCAACAGATATTAATTTTTTTGTTGGCCGTGCGGTTAATCCTGCACACCAAAATCCGGATCTACCCATTAATTTCAACATTAAAATGAACTTGGTTGATGAGCTTTCAACTTGCTTGAAGAAAATGGGCAAACGTATAAAAGTAAGTTATTTCTAAATTAAAATAATTGAGGGAGAAAAGAAATGCAGAAAAAAGTAACAATTATCGGTGCAGGTGCGGTTGGTTCCACAACTGCTTATTCCTTGCTGGCAAGAGGTGCTGCCTCTGAAGTCGTTTTGATAGATATTAATACCGAAAAGGCGCTCGGTGAAGCGCTTGACATCAAGCAAGCAACGCCTTTTCTTTCGAACTGTGATATTTATGCAGGTGACTACCGCGATGCTGTTGGTTCTGATGTTGTTATAATTACTTCCGGAATCGGCAGAAAACCCGGTCAAACCCGTCTTGAGCTTGTACAAACCAACGTTGGAATTATTAAGAGCATTGCAAACGAAATCGTTAAATATGCTCCCAATGCTATCTATATTTTGGTTGCAAACCCTGTTGACATTTTGACCTATGCTTTCCTTAAGTATACCGGACTTCCCAAGAGTCAGGTTATGGGCACCGGTACCGTTCTTGATACTATTCGTCTTCGTACCCGTCTTGCTGAAATCTATCATGTTAACAAGCAACAGGTGCATGCAAACGTGCTTGGTGAGCACGGCGATACCTCGTTTGTTGCGTGGTCTTCCGCAACTATCGCAGGCGTACCGGTTGACGAATACAACGCTGCTATCGCTTCGGCTTATAATCTTCCCACTGAATATAAACGCGAAGACGTTGAAACCTACGTTAGAAAGTCCGGCGGAAAGATTATTTCCCGTAAGGGCTGCACCGTCTATGGTATTGCAATGTCCAGCACACACATCGTTAATACCTTGGCAGGCAATGCAGAAACCGCGCTTACCGTTTCTTCGTTGCACGAAGGCGAATATGGTATTTCCGACGTTTGCTTAAGCTCGTTGTCTTTGGTAGATTCTACCGGCGTTAGATCGATTATCACTCAAAAATTGACCGATGATGAATTCCAAAAGCTTCACGCATCTGCTGAAGCGCTTAAAGCTGTAATTAAGAGCGCTAACATCTAAGAGGTATTTTGATGAGAAAATTTGATACAAAGGTTCAACATCTTAAATATAAGGTATTGCGCGAAGTCGCAAGACTCGCTTGGAACGATACTTTGGTTGAAGAAATATTGAACGTTCCCAAAAAACTCGTTCCCGGTAATATACCCACAATGCGTTGCTGCGTTTACAAGGAAAGAGCAATATTGGCTGAACGCGTTAAGCTTGCAATGGGCGGCGATAAAACTAACTCGAACATTATCGAGGTTCTTGAAATCGCGTGTGACGAATGTCCCGTTGGCGGATATGAGGTTACCAACGCTTGCCGCGGTTGTTTGGCTCACCGTTGTGAAGACGTGTGCAAGTTTGGCGCTCTTACCTTTGACAAAGACCACGTTGCTCATATCGATAAATCGAAATGTAAGGAGTGCGGCGCTTGTGCAAAGGTTTGCCCCTTCACCGCTATCGTAAGCCGCAAACGTCCTTGCCAGAACGCTTGTAAGGTTAAAGCAATTTCGATGAACGAGCAAAACGAGGCGAAGATCGATAACTCTAAATGCATCCAATGCGGCGCTTGCGTATATCAATGTCCGTTTGGCGCGATTACCGATAAGTCCTTTATAATCGATGCTATTGAAATACTTAAAAATGGCAGTCATTACGTTGAAAACGGCGATAGAGTTTTTGCAATCGTTGCACCCTCCATTTCCAGCCAGTTTTCTTACGCAAAGCTTGGACAGGTTATTACCGGCTTGAAAGAGCTTGGCTTCCACGATGTTATTGAAGCGGCTCTTGGTGCGGATATGGTAGCTATGTCCGAAGCGCGTGAGCTTTCCGAAAAGGGAATGCTTACAAGCTCTTGCTGTCCTGCTTTTGTACAGTACATAAGATCGACATTCCCCGACCTTGAAAAGTATATTTCGCATAACCTTTCGCCTATGGCGGCGCTTGCTAAATATATCAAGGACAACACACCCAACGCAAAGGTTGTTTTCATCGGCCCGTGTACTGCTAAAAAGGCAGAAGCTCAGCTTGACAGTGTGAAAGATTATGTGGACGCTGTATTGAC
This sequence comes from Eubacteriales bacterium, assembly GCA_045636665.1. Taxonomy (GTDB): domain Bacteria; phylum Bacillota; class Clostridia; order Oscillospirales; family CAG-382; genus Coliplasma. The sequence continues at coordinate 8,724 of JAZTXY010000024.1, read as the reverse complement.
CTTCGAAGAGCTGCAAGCGCTCTTTGACAGCCGTGATCTCGATATCGCTTCTCTTGAAGAGGGCGTGCTTGACAACGCTTCCTATTTCGGACGTATCTTTGCTCGTAGCGGCGGTCTTACCGATGCAGCGGCGCAAGCTATGAAGGAACAAAATATCGACTTTGAAATCAAACCCGTTGTATGCGACGGTATCGAAGCGTGCAGAGTGGCATTGCTCAAGCTCAGCAAGGGTATTCTTGATGGTAACTTTATCGAAGGTATGGCGTGTATCGGCGGCTGTATCGGCGGTGCAGGATGCCTCACCCACGGCGAGAAGAATAAAGCAGAAGTCGATAAGTACGGACGCGAAGCGCTTGAAAAGAATATAACCGACGCTATATCTGTATTGAACTTAAAATAATGTAAAAAACAGTAAACGTTTATTCGTTTACTGTTTTTTGTATGTTCAAACAATATAGCCGTCGCTTATAGTAATGCTTTACTAACCAAAACAGATTTGCTTTTCAAAGCGATTAACCTTTATAAAGTGATAAAAGAAAACAGTAGATTGATACATTGCATCGATCTACTGTTCTTTATTTGGTGCGGGTAGCAGGACTTGAACCTGTACAGTATTGCTACCACTGGAACCTGAATCCAGCGCGTCTGCCAATTCCGCCATACCCGCGTTTGCGGTCAAAAAGTGACCGACGATTATTGTATATCAGATTTCAAATTTTGTCAAGAGTATTTGTCAATATCGGCGTATTTTGCTTGATAGGGAAGATAGCCGAAAAAGCTATACAGATATTTATCTATATCTGCAAATTCGCGATAACCGACGTATGGTTTAAAAGGTTCTCCGCCGTCGAAGATTATCATCGTTGGAATTTCGGTAATGCCGTAATCGGCAAACAGTTCGGGAACGTAATCAATATCTGCTCTTGCGGTTATCAATTTCCCGTCAAGTTTTTCTCCGTACTCATCCATAAGATTAAATAGCGTTCTACTGCCACTATCCCACATTGCTCCAAATACAACGAGAACGGGTTTGTCGGCTTTTAATATTGCGCTTTCAAATGCAAGCATACTTACCGGTAACGGTTTCATTTGTGACCTCTTATCCGTGTGTTTCTTCTATGTGGTGTACATAGTCAAGTGTAGAGAGTGCTTCGATGATTTCGTGGTGGGTTTTGTATTGCTTTAATTCCTTGCTTTGAATCGAAACGGCAACAGTGTAAACACTTAATCCGGAATTAATGTATGCTGGATTGGATTCGATATCATCGATAGAAAGTCCTAATTTTCTTATAGTTGTTACGAAATCCTGCAAATATGTGCTGCTTTTTAATTCGAGATGGAATTCAAAATGGTTGGAACGATTTTTAAGAAATACTTCGAAGGCAGGGAAGAACATTAGGCAACAAATAAGCGCAGCAAACGCAATTAAAGTAACGGTATAAAGACCTGCGCCGAGAGCAAGACCAACGATGCCCGATGCCCAAAGACCTGCGGCGGTTGTAAGACCCTTAATCTGACTTCGTGAACTGTAAAGCATAGAATTAACACTTATTGTTGCAACGCCGATAACAGTTGCGGCAGAAAACAGATATAAACTGCTTTCTGTTGCGGAAACAACGTATGAATCGAGTATCATTGCGACTGTAGATGCAAGTGATACCAGCATGAACGTTCTCAGACCTGCAGAATGCCTCTTGCTTGAACGTTCGCATCCGATGATAGCCGAAAGTAATACCGAAAGAAAAACTCTTAAAATGACCGATTCAAGGTTCAACTCCGATGCCCAGCTGCCCAAAAGCGATGCAATGGGATCGTTTATTAATAGGTTCATATTTTACTCCTTATCTGCGACGGAATCGCCCGAAACGAGAAATGTTCTTAAATTGATTTTCAAAATGTTCCTCGGCGGCGATTGTAAATTCTTTTTCATCTTCATTGATACTGTGCGGCGGAAGCTCATTTTGAATTTTATTTATCCGTTCAATGAGAATATCAACGTCGCTTTTTTTGTTTCCGCTTTCATCGGTTTCGCTTACGTCTACAAGATTTTCAATCTTATCGGAGTAAGATCCCGAAAGGTGTAACGAAAGCTTCGCACAAACAGGGCCAACAAGCTCATAAAGGATGCTTGATGCAAGGATGATCGTATTTAAAGCTTCGCCGGTTTCGCCACCTAATGCGCGTGCGCCCAATGCGGCAAGGCCGATTGCAACGCCTGCTTGCGGTATAAGTGCAAGTCCGAGATAATTTCGAATGTTTTTCGGTTTTTTACACACTAAACACCCGATAAAAGCACCGCCGTATTTGCTGATAATTCTTGCGATAAAATAAACTATTCCAACAGTTAGCAAAGAAACCGATCCGACTATAGATGACTGTTCCAAAAGCGCGCTTAGGTCAAAGCAAGTGCCCGAACGAACAAAAAACAACAGCAGTATAGGGGGATTAAAATAGTTGAGCTGCTTAAACAGCTTGTCGTCTTCCGTAATGTTGAAATATACCGTTCCCATTGACATACAACCAAGTAGCGGTGATATGTCAAGAGTTACGCATATTCCGCAAAATGCGAACAAAAACGCAATCATTATAATCAGACGATTATCTGTAGAGCGCTTGCTCTGTAATAACGGCTTCATCAAAAGACCGAAAAGACAGCCAAGCAAAAGCACTCCGATATTTGTAACTGTAGGCATTAATACGTCTGCAACGTTAAAGCTACCGCCTGAAATCGATGCGGAAGCAACCGAAATTGCGACACTGTACGCAAGTAAACCGACGATGTTGTCAAGTGCTACAACCTGTAAGAGCGTATCAACAAAATCGCCCTTTGCGCCCGTTTGACGGATGGTCATCATCGTTGAAGCAGGTGCGGTTGTCGCGGCTAAAGCAGAAAGCACGATTGAGAACGTCAAGCTGAGATTCAGAACACCATAAGCAAGAACAAAGATTGCCGCCGATGCAAAACACGCTTCAAATAACGTAATCAAAAACACCTTTGGTCCGTTCTTTTTCAGAGCAGAAAAACGGAAAAACTGACCGGTGCTAAATGAAATGAATGCCAAAGCAATATCCGACAGAAAATCCATACCGTCGATAACCGTTTTCGGAATGAAATCGAGGCAATACGGTCCGATAAGAATGCCTGTTACTATGTAGGCGGTTACGTTTGGCAGTTTAAGCCGTTTGGTAATTCTTGTCATCAAGAATGCAAGGAAAAGCATTAAAGCGACAGATATAATTACCGCAGCAGAAGGGGAAGACGCTTCTGCTTTTTTTAAGAAATCGCTAAACACAGCGTCTCCTCCATAAATTTAGTTTAACTGTTTTCGTTTTCTTCTAATCGTTTTTTTGCTACAGAAAGCATAAGCTTGATTCGGTTCAACTGATTTACTTCGCTTGCGCCGGGGTCGTAATCAACTGCAACCACGTTTGCACAAGGATATATCTTTCTCAGTTGTTTTATAACACCTTTGCCAACTACGTGATTAGGTAAACACGCAAAAGGTTGAATACAAACAATGTTGGGAACACCGCTTGTTATCAGCTCAGCCATTTCACCTGCCATGAACCAGCCCTCGCCGTATTGGTTACCGATAGAAATCAACGGTCTTGCAAGGTCTGCGATTTTTTCAATAGGCATCGGTGCTTCAAAACGCTTGCTATTTTCTAACGCTTCTAACGCGGTTTTTCTTAACATTTTAATTACGCGAATCGCAGAATTGGCAACGAAAGCGCCCATCTTTCCGGTTCCCAAAAACTTACTCTTGTAATTTAGGTTATAAAAGCTGTAATTCAAGAAATCCATCAATTCGGGAACAACGACCTCGGCACCTTCGCTTTCAAGCAGTTCGACAAGGTGGTTATTTGCCAAGGGCATATATTTTACAAGTATTTCGCCGACGATACCAACGCGAGGCTTTTTGAGCTTCTCGTCAATCGGCAAGTTGTCGAAATCGTTGACGATACCCTTGCAAATTTCCTTAAAACCAAGCTCTGATTTGCCTTTGATAATATAATCAATGCAAATGTTTTTCCACTTGTTATGCAATTCGTTTGCAGAGCCCTTTACAAGCTCGTACGGGCGAACTCTGTAAAGGCAACGCATCATAAGGTCGCCCAAAATAATACCGAAAGCTGCATCTTTAAACAATGGTATAGGCAATTTGAAGCCGTCGTTCTTTTCCATGCCGTTAAGGTTGAGCGAAATGACCGGTATATGCGAATAACCCGTTTTATCAAGCGCGCGGCGAATAAAACCAACGTAATTACTTGCTCTGCAACATCCGCCGGTTTGAGTCATGATAATTGCCAACTTATCGGTATCGTATTTGCCCGACAATACGGCATCCATAATCTGACCTACAACCGTAATAGACGGGAAGCAGGCATCGTTGTTAACGTATTTTAACCCAACGTCGATCGCATTACGATTATCATTTCGTAAAAGCTCCATATTAAACCCATATTTATTGAAAATAGGGTAGAGAAGATCGAAATGTATCGGGCTCATTTGAGGAGCAAGTATAGTATACTTTTGCTCAAACATTTCTTTTGTGAATACGCTTCTGTTATAGGTTATGTTTTGGGGAATGGCGGTTATTTGGTTTTCTTTTCGAATGTTTATTGCTGCAAGAAGGCTTCTGATACGAATCCTTACCGCGCCGAGGTTGTTAACCTCGTCGATTTTAAGGACCGTATAAAGCTTATTACACTTTTCGAGAATTTCGCAAACCTGGTCTGTGGTAACTGCGTCTAAACCGCATCCGAATGAATTGAGTTGGATAAGCTCAAGGTCATCATAGGAGGATACGTATTCTGCCGCATTATAAAGACGAGAGTGGTAGGTCCATTGGTCGTTTGCGCGTAAAGGTCTTTGAGCGTCGTAATCATAGGGGATGCTATCTTCGGAAAATACGTCAAGACCGTATGAAGAAATGAGTTCGGGAATGCCGTGATTGATTTCGGGATCAATATGATAGGGTCTGCCTGCAAGGACGATACCTCGTCTGCCTTCCTCTCTCATTTTTTCCAAAGTGCTTATGCCTTTTTTGCGTATATCGTTCTTGGCCTCTGTTTGCGCCTCCCAAGCGGCTTTTGCCGCTTTCCTGACCTCGTGTGCGGAAATGTTCCATTCTTCCTTACAGAGCGCTACAAGGCGATCAGAAGCTATCTTTTCGCTTGTCATGGCGATGAAGGGGCGTATGTATCTAACGTTTTTATCGGTTATATCTTCAACGTTATTTTTAAGATTTTCGGGATACGATACAACTATCGGACAGTTAAAATGGTTTTGTGCGTTAGTGGTTTCCTTGCGTTCATAGAATACACAAGGGTGAAAGATTGTTTTTATTCCGTTGTTAATTAACCATTGAACGTGTCCGTGCGCAATTTTTGCGGGATAGCATTCGGATTCCGATGGAATCGTTTCCATACCAAGCTCGTAAATGCCTCTTGTAGAAAGAGGTGAAACCTTAACAGAAAAGCCGAGCTGCTTAAAGAAGGTTGCCCAAAACGGGAAATTTTCATAAATGTTAAGAACTCTGGGTATACCGATAACACCTCTCGGCGCTTCGCTTTCTTCAAGAGGTTGATAATCAAAAATGCGATTTAGCTTATAAGCGATAAGGTTTTCGCCTTTTTTAACCGAATCGTTCTTTCCTGCGCCCTTTTCGCATCTGTTACCGGTAATATGAACGCGATTGCCGGGGAAACGGTTAACGGTAAGCATACATCTGTTCGAGCAACCGTTGCATCTTGTTGCGGTTGTCGTGTATTCAAGCGATTCAATTTCGTCAAACGACAGCATTTGGCTTGCTTGGCCTTTGTATCTGTCCTTTGCGATAAGTGCGGCACCGAATGCACCCATAATGCCCGAAATGTCGGGGCAGATTGCTTTGGCGCCCGAAATTTTTTCGAAAGCTCGCAACACGGCTTTGTTATAGAAAGTTCCGCCTTGAACGACCACGTTGCTTCCGAGATCTTTTGCATCTGCGAGCTTGATTACCTTAAAAAGTGCGTTTTTAATTACAGAATATGCAAGACCTGCAGAAATATCACTGACTTTCGCGCCCTCTTTCTGTGCTTGCTTTACGTTTGAATTCATAAAGACGGTGCAACGAGTGCCTAAATCGACAGGGGAATTTGCATAAAGAGCTTCTTTGGCGAATTGTTCGGCGGTATAGCCCAATGAGTTTGCAAAATTTTCAATAAAAGAGCCGCAACCCGAAGAACACGCTTCGTTTAAAAGCACGTTATCAACGTAGCCATTCTTCAATTTGATACACTTCATATCCTGACCGCCAATGTCGAGAACGCAATCGACATTTTTGTTGAAAAATGAAGCCGCGGTGCAGTGAGCGATGGTTTCAACTTCGCCTTCATCCAATCCAAAGGCGGATTTTAAAAGACCTTCGCCATAACCTGTTGAACAGCTATGAGCTATTTTTGCATCGGCAGGTAAAACGTTTTTGATTTCTAAAACGGCGCGTTTAGCGGTTTGGATAGGATTGCCCATATTATTTGCGTAAAAGGAGTATAGCAAATCGCCGTTTTCGCTTATAAGAGCAAGCTTTGTGGTGGTAGACCCTGCGTCTATTCCCAAAAAGCAGTTTCCTTTATAGTTTTTAATATCGCCTTTTCCAACGACTGCTTTCGAGTGCCTTTCACAAAATTCTTCGTATTCTGCGCTGTTGGCAAATAAAGGATCAAGACGCTTTAACTCGAATTCAATATTTACACCTTTTTCAAGGTTCGAAATAAGCGTTTCAATTTCGACTGTTTTGCAGTCGATTGCTTCGAGTGCCGCTCCCATTGCCGCAAATAAATGAGAGTTTTCGGGGTCCACAGTGGTTTCGGGAGTGAGCTTTAAGGTGCGGATGAACGCCTTTTTGAGTTCTGTCAGGAAGTGTAAAGGACCGCCTAAAAAAGCAACGCAACCGCGAATGGGTTTGCCGCAAGCCAAGCCCGATACTGTTTGGTTTACAACCGCTTGGAAAATAGAAGCGGAAAGGTCGGCCTTTGTCGCACCTTCGTTTATCAGCGGCTGAATGTCGGTTTTTGCGAAAACACCGCAACGCGCCGCAATCGGATAGATTTCTTTAAAATTCTTTGCTTCTTCGTTTAGTCCGGAAGCGTCGGTTTGGAGAAGGGAAGCCATTTGGTCGATGAAAGAACCGGTACCGCCCGCACAAACACCGTTCATACGTTCTTCGATCCCGTTTCGGAAATAAATAATCTTTGCGTCCTCGCCGCCCAACTCAATCGCTACGTCTGTTTGAGGAGCTACGCTTTGAAGCGCAGTCGCAACTGCAACTACCTCTTGTATGAATTCGATGTTCATTGCTTTGCCGAGACTTATCGAACCCGAGCCTGTAATACGAGCCTTGAGAAGGCAGTTACCGAGCACGTCCTTTGCTTGCTTTAAAAGCTCCGCCAAAGTTTCTTGCGTGTGGGCTCTATGACGTTTGTATTCGCCGAATATTATTTTATTATCTTCATCAAGCACAACAAGTTTGACAGTAGTTGAACCGATGTCAATACCTGCACGATACTCCTTCATAGCGTTAAAGCTTCCTTTCAACGAACAAATTGTGTAATAACATATTTTATTACATTTGTCGTAATATGTCAAGTTTTTGGGGATATTTAAGGGCTTAAATTAGATAAAAAAAGACGGCTTTCGCCGTCTTTTATATTTGTGATATTAGCCGTTAACGAGCTTGTTGATTTCAGCTGCGAAATCGTCTTCTTTCTTTTCGATGCCTTCGCCTCTTTCGTATTTAACGAAGGAAACGATCTTGATGCAGTTGCCGAGTTCTTTTGCAACGTTTTCGGTGTACTTACCAACGGTAAGGTCGCTGTCTTTAACGTATTCTTGATCAACAAGACAGTTGTTGTCATAGAACTTGCTGATTCTGCCGACAACCATCTTTTCCTTAACTGCATCGGGCTTCTTGGAAAGGTTTTCGTCGTTTTCGATCTGGCTGAGAAGAATTGCCTTTTCGTTTTCGATAACAGATGCGGGAACGCAATCTCTGTCAACGTAAGAGGGGCTCATTGCAGCGATCTGCATGCAAACGTTCTTTGCGTATTCAACAAAAGCTGCGTTGGTGGTGTCGCATTCGGTTTCGAACTTGGTAACAACGCCTGCGCTGCCGCCGCCGTGGATGTAGCAACCGGTGTTGCCTTCGATGATATCGAAGCGACGGATGCTCATGTTTTCACCGATGGTGAAGATCATATTCTTAAGTTCAGCTTCAACGGTAACGTCGGTACCATCAAAGTTGAGAGCGTTAAGAGCTGCAAGATCAGCGGGCTTGTTAGCAACGATGGTTCTGAGAATGCCCTTAACAAATTCTTGGAAAGAAGCGTTCTTAGCAACGAAGTCGGTTTCTGCGTTAACTTCGATAATAGCGGTTACGCCGTTTTCGGTAAGAATATCAACAACGCCTTCAGCTGCAATTCTATCTGCTTTTTTAGCTGCAACAGAAAGACCCTTTTCACGGAGATATTTGATAGCTTCATCAAAGTTGCCGTCGGTTTCAACGAGTGCCTTTTTGCATTCCATCATACCGCAACCGGTCTTTTTACGGAGCTCCATAACGTCTTTTGCGGAAATATTAGCCATTTTGGTTTTCCTCCTAAAATTCGGTATATTGTTGTGGGTGATTATTCAGCTGCGGGTTCTTCGGAAACTTCAGAGGAATCGGTAAGCTGTTCGCCCTG
>JAZTXY010000023.1:0-15288 GCA_045636665.1 Eubacteriales bacterium | reverse complement strand
TGGGTTGGGGCTGGGACGAAAACGCTCCCGTTGCATATCCCGATGAAGAAGACAAGACCATGACCGACGGCGTTATCGCAGCTACCGACGCAGCATACAGCGATGCAGTTTGGACTGGTTGGACCGGCGTACATCCCAACTATGCAGAAACCGGTTATTCCTGGATCACCATTGACCTCGGCGAAGCTACCGACATTGCTAAGGCAGTTGTTCAGCTCGGCTCCTCCGGTCTCGGCAACGGTATCGGCGCTTCCAATATGACTATCGAAATCGCTGTTTCTACCGATGGCGAAACCTTCGAAGTTGTTGGCGGCATTGTTCCCGAAGATGATGAAAGCGTTTCCGTTATCGAAACCGTTATCGACCTCGATGCTGCTGCAAACGCACAGTACGTTCAGTTCCGTCTTAACAGAGGCGGCTGGATGTTCGTTTCCGAAGTTGAAATTTACGGCGTAGCTGAATAATTCAACCGACTAACACATAAAGAGCGTTCTGAATAAGGACGCTCTTTTTTTCTATTGACAGAACGGCAAAAGAGTAGTATAATAAGTCAAACTAAAAATACAAGGAGATATTTGACAATGAAAAAGCTTTCCCTCGTGCTTGCTCTCGTTCTCGTTCTCACTTGCGGTGTTCTTGCTGCTTGCGGCGACGAAACCGAAACAAGCTCCACCCCCGCAACCGAATCTTCTGAAGCAGTAACCGAATCCTCTGAAGCTGCTACCGAATCTTCCGAAGCAGCTACCGAATCTTCTGAAGCTGCTACCGAATCTTCTGAACCTGAAGACGTTAGCGAACCTGAAGACGAAACTCCCAACGTAGAACCCGGCGATCCTATCACCACCGAAGGCACTAACGTTGCTCTTAACAAGTCTTACACCATTTCCGGTACCGGCGTTGGCCGCGATATCTATACCGCAAATCTTACCGACGGCCAAGCAAACAACGCTATGGCTTATGACGGAAGCTGGTTTGCATTCTACTGCAACGGCACCGATAATTCGATCCTCAACGCTCCCGACAAGCAGGGCTACGTTATCATCGACCTCGGCTCCGAACAGAATATCAACGCTATCAGAATCAACTTGGCAAACAACACCGGCGCAGGTATCTGCTCCCCCGAAAAGGTTTTCGTTTCCTTCTCTAACGATGGCGAAAGCTTCGAAAGAGCAGGCAAGATGCCCCTTTACATCGCATCCGCAGAAGACACCACTCACGACGGTAAGGTTTACTGGTCCGAACTCGAAGTTGAAGGCACCGCACGTTACGTTAAGATCGACATCACCCTTCTCGGCACCTTCGTATTCCTTAACGAAATCGAAGTTTACGCTTAATTTTAAAACAGCATAACTAAAAAAGCCGTTGCATTGCAACGGCTTTTTGTTATTCAACAATAGGGAACAGAAGCGTAACTTTAAACAGGTCACCATCGATTTCAATGTACATTTTACCGTTTTGGAGCTCGGTAAGACTTTTCGCTATCGACAGTCCAAGCCCGTTGCCTTCGGTGGAACGAGCGGAATCTCCTCGCACAAAGCGTTCGGTAAGCTCATCGGGTGTGATATTAAGCATTGTCTTAGACGTATTTCTGAAGGTAAAACGGGCAAAATCTCCATATCTTGAAAGCGAAATATAAACGCGCGAGCCCGACAAGGAATATTTCACCGCGTTGTTAAGAAGGTTTTCAAAAACGCGCCAAATACGTCTTCCGTCTGCCGTGATTCTTATTCCGCTTTCGGGAATATCGGTGATAAGCTCAAGCCCTGCGTTTTCGCACTTTTGGATATATTCACCCGACGCCTGCGCTAAGAGCACACCTGCATCGCAAGGCGCAAGCTCGACGTCAAGGTTTCCGGTTTGCGCTTTGGATATCTCGACAAGATCCTCAAGAAGCCGTTTTAAATGCTCGGATTTGCGAACCAAAACCTCGGAATATTCGGCGTGCTTTTCGCAATCGCATTTTTCTTCGGAAATCAGGCTTGAATAATTGATTATCGAGGTAAGCGGTGTTTTTATATCGTGCGAAACGTTTGTGATAAGCTCTGCCTTCATTCGCTCGCTTTGAAGCCGCTTTTCGACTGCGGCGCTCATACCTCCGGAAATTCGGTTGAGATTTTCGCCGTGCTTTTTGAAGTCCCAATACATTGCTTTCGTGTCGGTTTGATAGCAAAGGTCGCCGTCAGCCAACGCCTGTGCGCCCTTTTGAAGCTTGCGCATAAACATCGCCGCATAAATTCCCAAGCCGAAAATTGCCGCCATTTTAACAAAAAGCAGAAAAACTCCCAATTCTTCAGAATCGCGGTCGCCAAGCATAAGAACGATCAAAAAATCAATGATCGCATTTATCGTCAGCACAACTGCGCTTCTCCAAATCATCGGAAGCGCGCGGAAGATCCTGACGATCTCGCCCGCGATGAATTTAAAGAATTTGCAAACAAGCTTGCAAGCGCGCCATACAACCGTATTTTTTAGCAAGCTGTGCTGTTTTATCCTTGTTGCGATGCTCATCGACAGTCCAATCGAGATTATCGCCGCGGCAACGGATGAAACGGTTACCGAAATTGCATAGGCAACTACATCATAGTCGGTTTCATCAAGAAGTACGAGAAAAGGTATCGCCAAAACGCAAGCTCCGGCAAGGATGATGTCAAAAGGTATTCTGTTAAGATAACCTGCGTGAAGCTCGTGCGAATTAGGTTTTCTGCCCGAAACGCAAAGCAGTGTGATAAACAGCGTTAAAAACAGCGCAAGAGAGCCGAAGGCGATAGCGTATATCCAATATCTGAGCGAGTATATGATCGAAACGAAATTTGCATAAAAGAGATATTCATCGTCAATCGGAAAACCCTCCTCCAGATACACCGCAAACGTCCAAATGTTATCGCCGCTTATCATCGTGTCTCCCGAACGAATCTGATTAACGTTCCAGTTATCATATTTATCCTTATAGATCTCGAAGGAAAAATAATAATCCCAACTACCGTTTCCGCCGAAGTTCGACATTTTCAGATTACCCGCGTCATCAAAAACCGCGTAGCGCAGATTTGTTTTATCCTTGGCATAAATTTCATCAACGTGATAATCCTTGCCGCTTGCGGCAGAAAAGGTTATTACGTTTGCATCAATACTCGCGTCGCGGTAAACCGCATCCCATAAAATTTCCTCTTCGGTGTGTGTATAAAAGCCCTCCAGCGCAATAAACACTGCACCCAATGCACTTGCAACGGTTACGCAAAGAAAAAACACGCAAAGAATGAAGCATAAAATTTTAACGGGCAACCTTTTTATAAAATTACTCATCGTTTATCTCCTTCCATCATATATCCGTGTCCCCACACTGCCTTTAAATACCGCGGCTCGGCAGGATTTATTTCCAGCTTTTCGCGCAAATGCCGAATATGCACCGCAATCGTATTTTCGGCGGTCATCGGATTTTCGCGCCATATTTCGCGGTAAATTTCCTTTGGCGAATAAACTCTGCCGGGGTTTTGCATAAGCAATTTCAAAATTTCGTATTCGGTCGGGGTTAAGGAAACCTGCAAGCCGTCACGCGTAACGGTTTTTGAATTATCGTCAAGCTCTATTCCGCCTATGTTAAGCGTTTTCGGCTTAACAACCGCCGCGCCGAGCTGGGTATAGCGTCTTATTTGCGACCTTACTCTTGCCGCAACCTCAACAGGATTGAACGGCTTGGTGATATAATCGTCTGCGCCGACGGTAAGCCCCAAAATTTTATCGCCCGCTTCGCTTTTCGCCGTGATAAGTATTACGGGAACGTTGCTGTTTTCGCGGATGCGAACCATTGCACTTATTCCGTCCATTTCGGGCATCATAATGTCCATAAGCACAAGATGTATTTCGGTATTGGAAATAACCTCCAACGCTTGCTTGCCGTTGTTCGCCTCGAATAGGTTATAGCTCGAATCGGAAAGGAAAATTTTAAGCGCGTTGATTATATCCTGATCGTCATCGCAAATTAGTATGTTGTACATTGCCGCTACCTCGTTTTTTGTTTTTCGACTGTTGATGCCTTATTTTACAACAAACAGTATGAATTTAAAAGGGGTTAAATCCTTAAGAATCGATTAATATGAAAAAAGCACTTGGAATTTCTTCCAAGCGCTTTTTGTTTATCCGATCAACCAGGTTTTCATAATTGCCAAAATCTCGCGCAGTCCGTTGGGGATTGCCGTATACCACGGGGTTTCGGCGTGGATATGGGTTATTCCGTCAAAGCCGACGCTTTCGGCAACAAGACTTGCTCGGTAGATGTGATATCCGTTTGTGATATACGCCGCCTTATATTCACCCTCGCCGAAACGCAAATCAATCAGCTTTTTGGAAAATTCAAAGTTTTCCCGAGTGCTTGTCGAGCGGTCTTCCTTAATGATTTGATTCTGCGGAACACCGTTTGAAACCAAATACCGCTCCATCGCAAGCGCTTCGGAAATATCCTCATAAGGGCCCTGACCGCCGCTTACAACGATAACGGCATTTGGGTTTTCCTTGTGGTAATCGATTGCCGTGTCAAGCCGTTTTTGAAGGTTTGTTCCAATCTTTTCGCCCTTTATGCCTGCACCGAGCACGATAATTGCATCCTCTTTGTAATCGACGTTATCGCTGTTTCCGCAAATATAAATCGAAGCGGTAAACAGCAAAACGAAAACGTAACCGAAAACGACGATATATTTAAGCCAATTCGGAACCTTTTTTGAAAGCTTTTTATAAAAAATTCCGTACAGAAGCAAAACCAAGCCGAGAAAATAGGAAAAAACCGTTCCGACCGTGAAATTGGATTTTAAATTATAGAGTATACCGAGCGCAATAAATATTGCGCCAAAAACTATCGAAGAATATTTTACAGTCAATTCTTTTTTGCTCAAAAAATCACCCCACAGATATTATTCTACCATATGGGCAGGATAATGTCTATGGGGTTCAAAAAAGTTTACAATTAGATTTCGCAGTCGCAAACGATTTCTGCTTTTCCGGTCATAAATGCGCTTCCGTCTTCGCAAAGCTCGATCTTCAGCTCGCCGCCGTCAAGAAGCACTGTTATCGGTTTATCGGCAGAGCACAGTCCTACCTTTGCCGCCGCAACGGCAGATGCGACCGCACCCGTACCGCACGCCAACGTCACACCGCTTCCGCGCTCAAAAACACGCATACGAAGCTTGTTTTCGCCTATGCTTGAAATAAATTCAACGTTCACGCCGTCTTTGAAATAACAGTTGCCGCAAATTTCCGCGCCGAGTGTATAAACGGGGGCGTTTTCGGCATCGTCAACGAAGATTACCGCGTGTGGGTTGCCCACGTCGACGGGTATGAATTTCACTTCTTCTCCGTTTACGGTTATCGTTTTTTCATCATCGGCAATCGCCTTGCCCATACCGACGCGAATGCTTTTAACACGGTTGTTTTCGGGGTAGAGCGTAAGCGTTTTTATACCCGACCGCGTTTCGACGGTGATTTCGGTCTTTTGGGTATGACCCTTGTCGTAAACGTATTTACCGACACAGCGAATGCCGTTTCCGCACATCATTGCTTCGCTTCCGTCTGCATTGAAAATACGCATTCCGAAATCGGCTTTTTCGGATTTTGTTATAAAAACCGTGCCGTCGGATCCGACACCGAAATGACGGTCGGAAAGCTTTTTCGTCAGCTCGACAACGTCTTCGGGCACTTCACCGAAAAAGTAAAGATAATCGTTGCCCAAGCCCTGCATTTTTGTGAAACGCATAATATCACTCACTTGAAATCTTAATTATTCGGCGTCCTTGCCGGTTACTTCCTTAATTATCTTGCCAAGATATTCTTTAGCCGCAAGAATGTCCTTTGCCTGCTGTTCGCCGGTAATTTCGCGTTCAATGGTAACGTAGCCGTCATATCCGAGCTCGTGAAGTCCCTTGATAACGCCATAGAAATCAACCTTGCCTTCGCCGATTGCGGTTTCCAAGCCGAGGTCGTGGCCGTTAACGGGATACAAGCCGTCCTTTGCGTGGAGGTTGCGAACGTATTTACCGAAAACGTCCAAAGCGTCAACGGGGTTTGCTCTGCCGTAAAGGATTACGTTTGCGGTATCGAGGTTAACGCCCAAATTGTCCGCGCCTGCGGTTTCAAAGCAACGAAGCATTGTAACGGGAGTTTCTTGACCGGTTTCGAAAAGCAACCATTGGTTGTTCTTCTTCAAATGGTCTGCAACGCGCTTAACTGCATCGCAGAAAGGAAGAAATTCGGGGTCGTTGGGGTTTTCGGGGATAAAGCCCATGTGGGTAACAACGTTTTCAACGCCCAATTTTGCCGCAAAATCTGCACCGTCGCAAAGGTTTTTAACACGCATTTCGCGGTATTCGGGAGGTACAAGACCAAGATTTTGCTGACCTTCATAGAAGTTCCAAGTGCAGGGTCCTTCCCATCCGCACCAGAACGCGGAAACGGTTACACCGTATTCCTCGAGCATAGCGTTGAGCTTTTCTGCATTTTCGTCGGTCCATCTTGCGGGGCTCCAAGAAAGAAGCTGACAGTTGTCAAAGCCTTGATCACGCAAGGTTTGAAATTTCTCGGGCATCGTTTCGATATCGCCGTAGCTTACACATACACCTATTTTCATAATAGTTCTCCTTGTTAAATCCTATTTTAGTTATGCTTATTATAAACGCTTATTCGCCATAAGTCAATGAAAAAAACAGATTATATTCTTTATCCCTTTCATTACGCTTTTTGCTTCTTGTCAATCTTTTTTCGTGATAATCAAAAAATGTTGCAAATATATAGTTCGTATGATATATTACTTATAGGGAGTGGGGCTTTGCTATGATAGCTTGATTGCCGTTTTTGTTTTAATTCGCCAAGCGCGCTATGTAAGGAAAGGATAGTTAAGAAGATATTAGCCGTCATTCTCTTTATACAAATGCCAAACGAGGAATGTTGTTAGGGTTACCAAAGTGTTGCCTTATGAAGATTATCATGAGGTTTTGTATTCTGTAGCTTGGTATGAATACGAAGATTAGAAAAGGAGGGTTTCACGATGAGAAAAATTTTATCTTTAATGCTTGCCGTTTTATTTGTTCTCATCTTATTTTGCGGTTGCAAAGAGGAAAACGAAATCTCGAACGAAAGCGTAGTTAACGAATCGTTAAGCGAAAGCTCCGAAAGTATTATATCGGATGCTTCTGAGGAAGCATCTTCCGCGGAAGAAGAAAGTGAACGCACCGAAGACACCGCTTCCGACGAAGACACTACAAGCGTTGACGAAGAAAGTATAGCTTTTGAAGCTTTGATTTCCCAATTGGAATTCCCCGAATACGATGCACCCGAAAACGTTATTTATAATACTCCGTCAATAATCAAAAAAGAAAGCTACTTTACTCGCATGTATCCGTCTATCCATTTCGGTTTAGTATACGAGACCGACGGAGATAAGAAATGCAATCTGGAAAAGCTTGTGGAGGAAAATCTGGGTAACGATGACGTCTGGTTTTACGTCGCTTTACGTTCGTGCGACGTAAACACAACCATGACCTTACCGATACCGACCAAACAAGAATGTCTTATCGATCATATCGAGGGCGCAAAGAGGTTGCTTGATATTGGAATGATCCCGAATTACGAGCATTTTTGGAGTTATTCACACGTTGTAAAGGCGCTTCCGGAAAGTGAGGTTCTTTGGCAGCATCCGATTATCGGATATATGACCGCAGATATGATAAACGAGCTTACCGACATAAACAAAGTTGAAGGCTATACTTATCGTATCTTGCATTTGACAGAGGATAAATATTTTGACGAATACCTTAAAGATTACGATTTTCGAGAGGTAGTTATTTCAGAAAACTAAAGCCGCAGCAAAAAAGAAGGGACGATCCCTTCTTTTTTTGTTAATTATCGTACCTCACAAAAAGGTTTCGGTTGCAAAACGTTATAACTCATTTTGCAACCGTTTATACTGTTAATTTTCTTGTTTTTTATAAAATTCAACGGTTTTCTTAAGTGCCAATTCCGCTACTGCTTTTTTGGAATCAAATTGCGACGAGAACGAGCCGACGGGCTTTGCCGCCATTTCCTGAAGCAAAACATCCAAACCGCCCCACTGATAAACCATACCTACGTCGCACGCGCGTGTGGGAAGAATGTAATCATTTATCATTTTCGCAGATTCATCGTCGCGCGTTTTCATATACGAAAGAACGACTTCCTGATAATCCTTTGCGATGGTGTTTTTCGAGCTTGCGCCAAGCACGTTCAACGCATCGGCAACCATAGTCAGCTGACCGTTGGGCACACTTGTGGGAATCGCAAAGCAGGTCGAGCCCCAAGGATTAACGAGTGAATAATAATCGTCTTGATTTTCGTCGTATTTCGGTTCGGGAACTACACCGAAATGCTGTTCCATATTACCGAGCAAGGCAACCGTGCCGACAACGTCGTTGAAAAACAGTGCGCGGCCGCTTAAAAATGCCTCGCGAGTGAGGTCGACCGGACTTTCGGTAACGTTGAAATAGTCGTTTGCCGAAACGTGTTCTTCGCTTTGCAAAAACTCCTGCAAGCGCTCCATAACCTTTGCGCTGCGTTCGTTATACATCGTTATCGCGGGGTATCCGTCCTTATCGGCGCTCGCAATTTTTTCGCCCGAGCCGAAAAAGATGCTCCACATATCGTCGAGCTGACCGCTCCAGCCGTATTCGTCCTTATAATCGACAATTCCGTCGTTCG
Source organism: Eubacteriales bacterium (assembly GCA_045636665.1). Taxonomy (GTDB): domain Bacteria; phylum Bacillota; class Clostridia; order Oscillospirales; family CAG-382; genus Coliplasma. Next base: position 6,576 of record JAZTXY010000023.1, on the reverse strand, counting down.
TAATATCCTTTTTCATAGCGCGAGCGGCTTCGAAAACCAAATCGGTAGTCCATTTTCCGTTTTCGACGAGCTCGTAAGGTGTGCCGCCGAGCTTTTCGGTAAGTCCGTGCTTTTTCCAAAGGTCAAAATTGAAAAACAAAGCCGCGGTATTTGCCTTGTTTACAAGACCGATATCGCCGATGGAAAAGTAAAGCTGATTTGCATAGGTCATGCTTTCGTTGAATTCCTGATTCCACCACGGCGCGTCTATTTGCAATTCTTCGATTCCGAGCAGGTTGTGAAGCTGTCCTTGGGCGGCAAGGGATGCGCCGTCATAAAGGCAGGGGACCACCACTTGGTAATCGGTTGTCGAGCTCATATTGCCGCGCACGATTGCTTGAAGCATTTCGCCGTTTTTACGAATCGGGCTGTGAAGTTGGATTTCTTCGAGCTTCAATCCCAATTCGCGCTCGAGCGTTTCGGAACGAATGCGCAGGTCATCATTGATGATTTGCGGATACGTGCAGGATGCGCCATCCTCATAGGTTTGAATATTTTCAACGATTTCCGATTCGTAAACCTTTTTTTCGCCGCAGGTTAAAAAGGTAATGGTTTGGCCGTCATACCTTTTTCCGCTTGTTTGTCCGAAATACTCACCCTTGTTGTTTTGGTGTTCCGAATAGGAAATTGTTTCGCTTTCGTGTGCGGCAGAAGAATCGGTTAAGCTTTCGGTTTGAACGGTTTCCGTACAAGCAACCAAAAGCGTCAACATACAGAAGCATATTATAAGACAGATAAATTTCGGTTTGTTCATATAATCTACCCTCCGCTGGCTATAGCATAACACATACGCGCGGAAATTTCAAGCCCGTGTAACAAACGGTTTCTGTTTTATCCCTCTTTTTGCTTGTTTTTTCGGCGATAATGTGATATAATTAAGAAAATCAGTCAAAGGAGTGCGCTATGGTCATTTTAATTACCGGAGCATCGCACGTTGGCAAGACCAACCTTGCTCAAAAATTGCTCGAAAAATACAAATATCCATATCTTTCGATTGACCATTTGAAAATGGGCTTGATTCGCAGCGGAAACACAAAGCTTACACCGATGGACGACGACAAATTGACCGATTATTTGTGGCCGATTGTCCGCGAAATGGTTAAAACCGCCATCGAAAACGAACAAAATTTGATAGTCGAGGGCTGTTATATCCCCTTTGATTGGCAAAAGGATTTCGGCGACGATTATCTTAAAAATATTAAATATTACTGCCTCGTAATGAGCGAAAAATATATCAATGACCATTATGAAGATATAAAATCCTATGCAAGTGTTATTGAAAAACGAATCGATGACAGCTGGTGCACCAAGGAGTCTGTTTTAGAGGATAACGCCAAAATTCTTGAGCTTGCCCAATGTCATAACGTCAATTACCTGCTTATCGACGAAAAATACGAAATCAACGTTTAAAATCTCGTCCGTGCGCTTTTTGATATATTCTTCTGTGAACGTGTGAACGGCTTGTTCATTTCTTTCGAGAAGAATATTTTCTTTTATCAGAAAATTCTCTTGCCGTTTATCGGGTTTGCTTGTTTCCTTTGCGGGTTTGAGCGTAAGCTCTTGTTCGCATTGAGGTTATCGGGTGAAATTTGATTATTTTAGGAACTTTTTATAAAAAATATATATTTTTTGAAAAAGCTATTGAAATATTTTATAAAAAGATATATAATAGACACTTGGTGATATTTAATGGCTGAAAAGACTAAAAAAATAGCGTTGGATGGGCCTTCCGGCTCGGGAAAAAGCACTCTTGCCAAAAATCTTGCTCGGCATTACGGCTTCGTTTATATCGATACAGGCGCGCTTTACCGCACGATTGGACTTTTTGTTTGCGAACGCGGTATTGAATCGACCGACGTCGAAGGCATTATTTCCTGCCTTCCCGACATCAAAATTGAAATGAAGCTTGAAAACGGCGGCGGTGTTGTTTATCTCGGCGGAAGACGTATCGGCGACGAAATTCGTACTCCGATAATTTCCAAATATGCATCCGACGTTTCAAAGGTTCCCGAGGTGCGTGAATTTCTTTTGGAAACTCAACGCGCTATCGCAAGAGAAAACAACGTTATAATGGACGGCCGCGACATCGGCACGGTTATATTGCCCGATGCTCAGGCGAAGCTTTTCGTTTTCGCTTCCGCCGAAGCACGCGCAAAGCGCAGATATGCCGAATTGCTTGACCGCGGAGTAGACACCACCTATGAATCGGTGCTTGCCGATATGCAATGGCGTGACGCCAACGACAGCCAAAGAGAAATCGCCCCCGCAATCCCCGCAGAGGATGCGGTAATGTTCGATAATTCGCTTATGGATATCGATGAAATGGTTCAAAACGCCATCAAAATTATAGATAAGGTAATATTTTAATGAGTTTTTATAAGGTAGTACGTGCACTTGCTTTGGCTTATGCAAAGGTCGTTTATCGTGTTTCGGTTCACGGAAAAGAAAACGAACCGGTTGACGGACCTTTTATCGTATTTTCCAACCACACTTCCTTTGCAGACCCGCTTTTGACCGCCTGTGCGGTAAAGCACGAGCTTTCGTTCCTTGCAAAGAGCGATTTGGAAAAGGTTGGTATTTTGCGTTGGCTGTTCAAAAAGTGCAACGTCGTTACCATCAACCGCGGTGAATCGGATATTGCGGCGCTTCGCAAAAGCTGTGAAATAGTCAAAAACGGCGGCTGCCCTGCAATTTATCCCGAAGGAACCCGTATCCCGCAGACCGCACCCGAAGCGGATAAGGCGCAAGCGGGTATAGGCCTTATGGCGACGAGAACAAAAGCAACTCTGCTTCCCGTTGCGATATGCTACGGCAAAAAACACAAAAAGCCCCTTGCGTTCCGTAAGGTGCACGTATATATCGGAAAACCCATAAGCTTTGATGAATATTCCACAGTAAACGAGCATCCCAATTCACACGATATTGCGGTTTATGCGTTTTCCAAGCTTTGCGACGATTTCGCAAAACATAACCATGGCTGAGATTAGAATTTCCGAATACAGCGGATTTTGCTTCGGTGTAAAGCGCGCTGTTGATATGATAAACGCGAATATTGATAATCGCGGCAAAAAAATATTTTGTCTTGGCGAGCTGATACACAACCGTATTTTCAACCAAACGCTTATCGACCGCGGAGTGACGTTTATATCCAACGAGGATATCGATTCACTTCCAAAGGATGCGCTCGTTTTCCTGCGTGCGCACGGCACCACGAAGCAAATGGTTGAAAAGCTTGAATCGCTCGGTATCGAATATATCGATGCCACTTGTCCCTACGTTTCAAAAATCCACAAAATAGTGGCAAACGAGGGCGAAGATACGACGGTTTTCGTCATAGGCGATGCAAAGCATCCCGAGGTCGAGGGAATAATGAGCTTTGCAAAAGGCAAAAAAAGAGTTTTTAAGGATTTAAACGATATTATTTCCGCACATCAAAACGGATTAAAAAGCGAAGAAGATTGCATCCTTGCCGTTCAAACGACCTTTTCGGGCGCGGAATGGGAAAAATGCAAAGCGGAAATGAAATTGCTTTATCCCAATATACGAATATTTGAAACGATTTGCAGCGTTACCGAAAACCGACAAAAGAAAACGCGCGAGCTTGCAAGCGATTGCGACTTGACGGTGGTTGTCGGCGGCCGCAACAGCTCGAATACTGCAAAGCTCTTTGCAATTGCGAGCGAGGTTTGCGAAAATTCGCTTCTTATCGAAACGTCGAGCGAGCTTGACGAACACGCCGAAAAAATTATTTCGGCAACTAAAATTGCTATAGCTGCGGGCGCATCGACGCCCAGCGGTATAATACAGGAGGTATACAACAAGATGGCAGACATCCAAAAAGAGGAACTCAGCTTTGCAGAGATGCTCGAACAGTCATTCAAAACTTTAAATACAGGTGAAAGGGTTACCGGAATTATTTCGGCAGTCAATCCGGCCGAGGTCAAAGTTGACCTTGGTACGAAGCATACGGGCATTCTCCCGTACGACGAAATTACTTCTGAAAGCGGCGTTAATCTCAACGATCTTTTCAAGGTCGGCGATGAAGTTGAAGTTATCTGCGGCAAGTTCAGTGATTTCGACGGTACCGTTCTTCTTTCCAAGAAGAAGAGCGATATGCACAAGTACTGGGAAGCAATCAAGGTTGCAGCAGAATCCGGCGAGCTTCTTGAGGGCACTGTTAAGGAAATCATCAAGAACGAAAAGGGCTATGCAGGCGTTATCGCGCTTTACGGCCCCAACAAGGTTTTCATTCCTGCATCCCAAACCGGTATTGCAAAGGGCGAAGAACTTGAATCTCTCAGAGGTAAAAAGGTTTCCTTTAAGATTATCGACGTAAACGAACAAAGAAAGAGAGCTGTTGGTTCTATCAAGGCATCCAACAGAATTACCCGTAAGGCGGCAGAAGAAGAATTCTTCGCTAACGTACAGGAAGGCGACAAGTTCGAAGGTAAGGTTCGCGCTCTTATGAGCTACGGCGCGTTCATCAACCTCGGCCCTGTTGACGGTATGCTTCACATTACCGAGCTTTCTTGGGGCAGACTTAAGAAGCCCGAAGAAGTTCTTAAGGAAGGCCAAACCATCAACGTATTCATCAAGTCGGTAGACAAGGAAAAGAAGAGAATTTCTCTTGGCTACAAGACCGAAGAAAACGATCCTTGGAACATCTTCCAAAAGAAGTATAACGTTGGCGACGTTGTTGACGCAACCATCGTTTCTCTTATGCCCTTCGGCGCATTCGCAGAAATCTTCCCCGATCTCGACGGTCTTATCCACATTTCTCAAATCGCTGATAAGCCCATCCCCAACCCTGCAAGCGTTCTTAAGATCGGTGACAAGGTTACCGTTAAGATTACCGCAGCAGACGTTGAAAACAGAAGACTTTCTCTCTCCATCCGCGCACTTCTCGAAAACAACGATGCAGTTGAAGAAGCGCCCGCTGAAGAAACCGCTGAATAATTAAAAAAGCGAATAAAAATTTGCCCAAGGTGTTATCGCCTTGGGCAGCTTTTTGTATTGACACAAACGCGTGGTTTGTGATAGAATTGCGCGAAATAAATTGCAAAATTAACTTGTCAGAGGTAATTTATGTCTGTTTCTGAAATGGCATTGTTTGCCGCCGAAATAATCGGAACGGTCGCGTTTGCGTTTTCCGGCGCAATGGTTGCGATCGATAGGGGATTAGACCTTTTCGGCGTTATGTTTTTGGGCGTAATAACCGCCTTGGGCGGCGGCACGGTAAGAGATATACTTATCGGCAGACTTCCGCCTGCGATGTTTTACGATTTCCATTACGTGGCTATCGCACTTTTAAGTGCTGTCGCCGTATTTGTTGCGGTTGCGCTTTTTAAAAACGCCTATATTCAAAAGCGTGCCCGTATCGAGCGCATACTTAACCTTTTCGATGCGGTGGGACTCGGTGTGTTTGTAGTTATCGGCACTCAGGCGGGAATTACCTACGGACATAGCAACAACGCGTTTTTCTGTGTGTTTCTCGGAATGACGACAGGCGTTGGCGGAGGTATACTGCGTGACCTGCTTGCGGGACAAAGGCCATACGTGCTTGTTAAGCATATTTATGCGGTCGCGGCGATCGGAGGCGCGTTTGTCTATTATGCGCTTGCCATCTGGTGCGAGCTTAATAAGACCGCTTCGGTATTTATCGGCGTCGCTCTTATCATTTCGGTGCGCTTGCTTGCCTCGCATTACCGTTGGAACCTTCCGCGTGTCAGCGCGAACAATGACGAAAAGTAATAAAAAAGCTCCTCTTGCAAGAGGAGCTTTTTGTCGCACTTTATTCGTTAACCTCAAGATAGTTCATGGCGCACCAGCCCTTGGTGCCGTTGTAATCAACGTACGCCCAACCGTTTTCTTCCTTTTCGATAATTACGGTTTCGCCTCTTGGGATCGAACCGACCTTTTCGTGATTTTCGCCGGGTCCTGAACGCATATTAAGCGCGCTCTTTGCATTGCAGATAGCCGTCTTTTTGTCGGTATCAATGCTTTCAACACTTTCGGTCTGTTCATTTCCTTCTGCGCTCGGCGGATTAAGTGCAAGATAGGTCTTGTAGCCCGCATATCCGAGTATCGCCAGAACAACAATGCCGCCGACGACCTTGCCAACAATGCTTCCGCCGCCCGAGGAAGAGGACGAGCTTGAGCTTGACGGGGTATAGTTAAATTCGGGATCCTTGCCATCCCACACGTAGGACGAGCAATAATTGGTGCATTTGTCGATATAGTCGCGACCCGATTTGGTGCATTTTCTTACATAGACGGCATCGTATTCGCTTTCGAAGCCGACGTCCTCACAAAACTTGCACGACCAACATTTCCCGCCTTTTTTGGGATCTATTGCCATAACTGCGCCTCCGTTTTACATATTGTTAATATTTTAACATGTATTTCGGCAAAAATCAACAGGTCAAAAGCGGTTATCCGCCTTGCATTTTCGGTTGACATACTATATAATAAAATAATAGGAAGGTGCACAATGACTAACGACTATATTTTCATCGACGGCAAAACGCCGTATTATCA